>JALXFQ010000474.1 GCA_027067235.1 Gammaproteobacteria bacterium | reverse complement strand
GCAGATATCTGTCAGCCCGCGCAATGCCGCTGCCGCCAGCGTCAGGCAGTCGCTGTATGAAGTGGACAAAAGCAAAAAAACCGCGCTGCTTATCCACCTCATCCGCAAACACGAGTGGGACCAGGTGCTGGTGTTCAGCCGCACCAAGCATGGCGCAAACCGTATCGCCAAAAAACTGGAAAATGCCGGCATTACCGCCGCCGCCATTCACGGCAACAAGAGCCAGGGCGCGCGCACCCGGGCGCTGGCCGATTTCAAGGCCGGCAAGGTGCGGGTGCTGGTGGCCACCGACATCGCCGCGCGCGGCATCGACATCCGCGAACTGCCGCACGTCATCAACTTTGATCTGCCCAACGTCTCCGAAGACTATGTCCACCGCATTGGCCGCACCGGTCGCGCCGGTTCCGAAGGCGAGGCCATATCACTGGTCAGCGCTGATGAGGTAAAGCATTTGTCTGGTATCGAAAACCTTATCCGCCAGAAAATTACCCGCGAAACCGAGGCCGGTTTCGTACCGACACACAGTGTGCCGCTGACCCGGCTCAGCGATAAAAAGAAAAAACCGAAAAAGCCCAAAATAGCGACGCGTAATGCTGGCGCCAAGCAAAAATCCACCGCCAGAGCATCAGGTAATCGCCGCCGTGGCGGGCCGGACCGAAAGCCGAATTCGCCGCGAGCCAACCCGCCCAGACGTAAGCGTATTGGTTGATTGCGCCGCTGGACTGTATTGAGACATATTTGAGGCGGTGAAAAGGGCTTACGAATAAAAATCGTCTTCCCCCTCCGGCCGAGTCTTGAAGCGTTTATGCACCCAGAAGTACTGCGCTGGCGCGGGTTGAATGGTCTTTTCAACAATCTGGTTGATGATTGTCGCATCGCTGACGGGGTCGCCGGTGGGAAATCCGGCCAGTGGTTCGAACAGGCGTAGCTCATAGCCCATGCCAAAGGGTTTGATGTAAGTGGCTGCCGGGAGAACCACGGCGCTGGACATTTGCGCCATGCGCCCGATGGCGGCCACGGTGCTGGCAGGAACGCCGCAAAACGGCGCGAATACGCCGCGCTCGCGTCCGGCGTCCTGGTCGGGCAGATAATAGAACAGCTTGCCGCTGCGGATCATTTTTATCAGTGAGCGCAGCGGCGCGTTGCGCTCCACCAGTACGGCGTTGTATTGCTCGCGACCCCGTTTGACCACAAAATCAACCGCTTCGTTGTGTATGGTCTGGTACATGCTGACCACCGGGTAGTCATGCGCCAGGCGGATGCCGCCGATCTCCAGAGCAAGAAAATGGGGGGCGAGCAGGATGATGTTACGGCCGGATTCACGCGCCTGATCCAGCAGCTCGCGGTTTTCAACCGTGACCAGGCGCAGCAAACGCCTTTCCGCCAGTCCCCAGTTCAGGCCCACGGTGATCAGCCCGACCCCGAGCAGTCTAAAATGCTGTCTTGCCAGCGCCCGTTGCCGCGCCTGGGGTAAATGAGAAAAACAGACGCTGATATTTTTACGCGCTACTTCGCGCCGTTTGCCCATGATGGCATACAGCAAACTGCCGAGGCCGGAGCCGAGCAACCACAGTAGCGGCAGGGGCAGGCGGCCGAGCAAATACAGCAGCCCGATACCGAAAAAACCGGGCCAGTTACGAAAACTGTAAAGTGAGCGCTTACTCATAGATATCGGCCTCGCCCGGCGGGCGCGTCTTGAACCACTTGAAAGTCCAGATATACTGCTCGGGCGCGCGCCGTATGTCCTTTTCCACCGCAGTGTTCAATCGCTTCGCGTCGCTAAGGGCGTCTGGCCCGGGCAGGTTGTCCATGGGATTGTCAAAAATGACCTTGTAGCCGGTGGGCGTGATATGCGCAAAAGCGGGTATCACCTCGGCGCCGGTTATTCTGGCGAGGCGACCCAGGGTTGGCAATGTGGCGCGCTGAATGCCGAAAAACGGCGCAAAAACCGAGTTGTCCGCGCCGAAATCCTCATCCGGAATATAATAAAAACACTGTTTGTAGTTGCGCATGGACTGGATCACCTGTCGTAGCCCCTGGTCGCGCATCACCATGCGTGCGCCAAAGCGGGTGCGGCCCTGGATGAACAACTGGTTAAGCGCCGGGTCTTTCATCGGTTTCATCATCGACACCATGGGCATCAGGGAAGAGATGGCGACGCCGCCAAAATCTGTGCCCGGTTTGTGCGAAGTGACAAAAATAATGGGCTTTTTCTGCGCCATCAGCGGCTCGACGTTTTCCAGGCCTTCGAACTCAATCATACGGTTGAATTTATCATCGCTGCCCCACCATAGATGCGGCAGGTCCATGATGCCCTGTCCGTAGGCCTTGTAGCTGCCTATGAGGATACGGCGCCTTTCCCGCCTGCCGAGTTCGGGAAAGCACAGGGCGATATTGGTGCGGGCGATGTGGCGGCGTTTTTTGTTGGCGACGTAGTAGATCAGCCCGAGCAGGCTGCCAAAAACTCGCGTAAGCGGCAGGGGCAATTTTTCGGAGGCGCGTAACAGGGCAAGACCCATGCGCTTGCCAACGGGTTGTGGTGGTAACGGTTGCTCTGCCATGCGCCGGATAATAGCATTGATTTGCAGCGGCGTTCCGGGTAGGTTGAAGCCCGGTTCAGGAATATGTAGCAGATATGTTTCGACTGTTTTCACTTGCGATTCTGGCGCTCGCCCTGGCGCCTTCCGCCGCCTTTGCCTGGAAATGGTCGGGTGATATCAGCGCCGAATATCGTGGTTTCCTTCAGGTTCCTGCCGACCCCCGCCAGGGCGGTAATGATTTCTCGCTGTCGTTCAGTCCGGAGCTGTATCAGGAATGGGACAAGGGTCACCAGAGTTTTACTTTTGCGCCGTACTTTCGTCATGACTTCAACGACAGCGAGCGCACCCATGCCGATATACGTGAACTGACCTGGCTGAAAGCCGGCGCGTCCAGTGAATGGCGGGTCGGCATCCGCAAGGTATTCTGGGGCGTTACCGAGTCGGTGCATCTGGTGGATATCATCAACCAGACCGATCTGGTGGAAAATCCCGATGGTGAGCAGAAGCTGGGCCAGCCGATGATCAATTTTGCGCTTATCCAGGACTGGGGAACGCTGGATCTGTTTGTTCTGCCGGGTTTCCGCGAACGCACTTTTCCCGGCGTGGAAGGCCGGCTGAGAACGTCGCTGGTGGTGGATGCCGATCACCCGGTCTACGAATCCGGCAGCGAAGACGATCATGTCGATTATGCCCTGCGCTGGTCCAATTCCATTGGCGACTGGGATATCGGCCTGTCGCACTTCTACGGCACCAGTCGCGATCCGCGTTTTTTGCCGGGCCTGAAGGATGGCGAGCCGGTGCTGTTCCCGGTTTATGACCTGATCAACCAGACCGGCGTCGATGTGCAGGCGACTCTGGACAACTGGCTGCTGAAGCTGGAGGCCATCCGCCGCACGGGCCAGGGCGAAGGCTACTACGCTGCCGCCAGCGGATTCGAATACACGTTTTACGGCGTGTTCGACACTCAGAAGGATGTCGGCCTGATTGCCGAGTATCTCTGGGACGAACGACAGGAGCGAGCGCTTACTCCGTTCCAGAACGATGTGTTTCTGGGTACGCGGCTGGCGTTCAATGACGAGGCCAGCAGCGAAGTGCTGTTCGGTTTTATTCGTGATCTCGACCACGACAGCACCTTTGCCAACCTCGAGGCCAGCCGCCGCATCGGTTCCAGCTGGAAGCTGATACTGGAGTCGCGTCTGTTCAGCGTGAAAGACGCCGCCGACCCCCTCACCGGCCTGCGCAACGACGACTATGTGGGCGTGGAGCTGAAGCGGTATTTTTAACGGCGTCAGAAGTTGGGCGTTATCTGGCTTCTGCCCTTCCAGTGCTGCAGCCGGACTTCCACATTCTGCCTGTCATCGCCAAACCAGATGCCGTCGCTGATCATGCATTGCAGGGCCATGTTGCGATCGGCCAGAGTAGCCAGCTGGCGGGATAATTCAACTGGTGCATTGACAATTTCCAGGTTGTGAAAGCGTTGAAAACGGCCCTGGTTTTTAGCCCACCAGCGCTCTGCTGTGGCGCCGCCGTAGCTTAAGATTACCACCTGATGCGCCTTGCCGCAGGCGCGCCGGATGCGCTTTTCATCGGGCTGGCCCAGGTCGATCCAGAGCTGGATGTCACCGTTGTCGCTTTTTTTCCAGAGATCCGGTTCGTCATCGTCGCTGATGCCCTTGCCGAACACCAGGTCCGGGCTGGCGTGCAGGGCGAACATCAACAGCCGCAGCATCATACGTTCCTGCGTTTCCGACGGGTGCAGGGCGATGGTCAGTTGATGAGCGTGGTAGTAGCCGCGGTCAACATCGCTGATTTGCAGCTTGACCTTGTAAATGGTGGATTTCAGCGCCAAGGCCTAATCCTCGTAGTGCCTGCGCCGCAGGGCTTTGATCTGGCCGCGGCGCGTCTTTCGGTCCAGTCGCCGCCGGTTTGCGGCCTTGCCCGGTCTGGTCGGTTTTCGTGGTTTGCGCACGGCGCTGGCCTGCTCGATCAGCGCATGCAAACGTCGCAATGCCGCCTCGCGGTTTTTCGGCTGGGTGCGCCATTCCTGCGCCTTGATGTGAATGACGCCGTCCTTGTCGATGCGTTTGTCGCGCAGGGCCAGCAGGCGTTGTTTCACCGCCTCCGGCAATGACGAAGAACGAATATCGAAACTCAGATGGATGGCGCTGGAAACCTTGTTGACATTCTGCCCGCCGGCGCCCTGGGCGCGGATGGCCGACAGCCGGATTTCGTGATCGGGAATGGCATGGCGGCGGGACATGGCATTCAGGCTCCGCCCAGCGCCATCTTCAATGCGTCCCTGTTGCGTTTGACGGCGGCGGCGCCTTCGGCAATGCATTCCTCGGCGCGGTGGAATTCCATGGCGCGAATATGCGACAGACGGGGCGTAATGTTGACGTCCGGCGGGTCGCCGGCCATGCGCGACCGGGTGATACGATCCTGCATGATGTTGATGGTGTTGAGCAAGACATCGAACATGTCGGGCGCATCGTCCTCGTTGAGAAAGCGCGTCAGCAGATTGCCAGCGCTTTTTTTCAGGGTTTTGCGCAACTGGTCGGCGAGGTTCAGGTCAGCGCTGCGCGAACCCGGACTGCGTCGAGTTGTCTTGCGCGCGCCCGGACGGTCCTTGATGATGTCGCCGTTCAGGTTCACGGCGATGACGATATCGGCGCCCATGGCCTTGCACAGGGATACCGGCACCGGGTTGACCAGGCCGCCATCAGTGAGCCAGTGGCCATCACGCTGGACCGGGGTGAACAGTACCGGCAGGGCGATGGAGGCGCGTATGGCGTCCAGTAACGGCCCCTGCTGCAGCCAGACTTCGCGGCCGGTTTCCAGGTCGGTGGAGACAGCGGCAAAAGTGCGCTCCAGGGTGTCTATATGGTAGGGCCCGAGGTGGGTGGAGAAGAAGTCCATAAGCCGTTCGCCGCCGATGACGCCGCCCCCGCTCAGGCGTATATCCAGCAGCTTGATTACGTCCCACTGATCCAGCGCCAGCACCCATTCCTGAAACGCCTCGAGATAATTGGCCGCCCAGGCGCCACCCACCAGCGAGCCGATGGAACAACCGGCGATCAGATCCGGTTCGATGCCCATCTCCTTCAGTTCCGCGATCACGCCAAAATGCGCCCAGCCACGCGCGCTGCCGCTGCCCAGCGCCAGGCCGATGACGGGGCGCCCCGACTTTTCTGACGTGATGCGTTTCATGTTTTCTTCTGGATCAACTCGATGCTGTAGCCGTCCGGGTCTTGCACAAAGGCAATCACCGTCGAGCCGTGCTTCATCGGCCCCGCCTCGCGGGTTACCACGCCGCCGCGTTTTTTGATGGCTTCGCAGGCGGCGTAGGCATCATCCACCTCGATGGCAATGTGGCCGAAGCCGTTGCCCAGGTCATAGGCGTCCGTGTCCCAGTTGTGAGTCAGCTCGATGACCGCCTCGTCGGACTCCGGGCCGTAGCCGACAAACGCCAGAGTGAATTTGCCGCCGGGATAATCCCTGCGCCGCAGCAACTGCATGCCGAGCACTTCGGTGTAAAAAGCGATGGAGCGATCCAGATCGCCCACGCGGATCATGGTGTGGAGTATGCGCATGATAGCCAGGTCCGATTTGGGTAGGGGGCCGACTATAGCAAATTTGGCGAGGGCAGGCGTATTGCCAGGCGCGTTCCGCGTCGCCCGGCCTGCGCCCATTGCAGAACGGAGTTTTAAGCGATATTCCGCCCCTTCCTCGCCTGTATCGCCAGCCGCAGGGCGTTGAGTTTGATGAAGCCCTGGGCGTCGCGGTGGTCGTAGGCGCCGGCGTCTTCCTCGAAGGTGGCGATGGCTTCGTCAAACAGCGAGTCGTCGGACTGGCGGCCAACGACGATGACGTTGCCCTTGTAGAGTTTCAGGCGCACCTTGCCATTCACCGGAGCCTGCGAGGCGTCGATCATGGTTTGCAGCATCTTGCGCTCGGGCGCCCACCAGTAGCCGTTGTAGATGAGTTTGGCGTAGCGCGGCATGAGTTCGTCTTTCAGGTGGGTGACTTCGCGGTCGAGAGTCAGCGATTCCATGGCGCGGTGGGCCTTCAGCATGATGGTGCCGCCGGGGGTTTCGTAGCAGCCGCGGGATTTCATGCCGACGTAGCGGTTCTCGACGATGTCGTCGCGGCCGATACCGTGCCTGCCGCCGAGACGGTTGAGTTCGGTGAGCACCTCCGCGGGCGTCATGGCCTGGTCGTTGATGGCGGTGATGTCGCCCTGCTGGTAGGACAGTTCGATATATTCAGGCTGATCCGGCGCGTCTTCCGGCGACACGGTCCAGCGCCACATGTCGGCTTTGGGTTCATTCCACGGGTCTTCCAGTTCGCCGCCTTCGTAGGAGATATGCAGCAGGTTGGCGTCCATGGAGTAGGGCGAGGCGTTTTTCTTTTTGTATTCCACCGGGATGCCGGCCTTTTCCGCGTAGGCCATGAGTTTTTCGCGCGACAGCAGGTCCCATTCGCGCCAGGGGGCGATAACCTTGATATCCGGCTCCAGCGCATAGTAGCCCAGCTCGAAACGCACCTGGTCGTTGCCTTTTCCGGTGGCGCCGTGGGAAACGGCGTCGGCGCCGGTCTTGCGGGCGATCTCGATCTGGCGTTTGGAGATCAGCGGCCGCGCGATGGAGGTGCCAAGTAAATACTCACCTTCGTAAATGGTGTTGGCGCGGAACATGGGGAAGACGAAGTCGCGCGTGAATTCCTCGCGCAGATCGTCGATATAGATTTCGCTGACGCCGGCAGCCCTGGCCTTTTCCCGCGCGGGCTCGACTTCCTCGCCCTGACCGATGTCGGCGGTAAAGGTGACGACTTCGCAGTCATAGGTGTCCTGCAGCCATTTGAGAATGACGGATGTGTCCAGCCCGCCGGAATAGGCGAGCACGACCTTGTTGATTTCAGACATGTTCTATCCCCAGAAAACCGGGCGGCGATGATACCACACAGCGGTTGCAAGGCTATTTCTTCTTTTTCAGCTTTTCCTGCAGCTTCTTCAACGCCTGCCAGTCCTTTCTTGCCACATGCGAGGCCTGCTCCGGCCAGCTGGCGACCCTGGCGCTGGCCAGGCGGCCGCCGGCCTTTTTGAAAATCTGTTCCAGCTTTTTCACGCTGGTTCTGGCCAGTGTTTCGGCGTTGTGGATGCCTGCTCCGCTCAGTACCGCGGCGGCCCTGGGCCCGAGCCCGGCGATTTTCAGCAGATTTTTGCCGCTGCTGCCGGTTTTCGCGGTTTTCTGTGTGCACGGCGCAGTAATGATGCCGATGGCGTCAATGTAATGCTGGCTGCGGCCGCTGAACCCGGTGACGCACTGGCCGGCCGGCGCCATCAGCTCGTAGGGCTCGTGGCCATAGTGCCCGCCAAAAGAGCGGGAGACGCGTTTGTTGGTGTGGATGGTCATGCTGTCGATATACCAGCCATGACGACCGCTGATGCCGGTAATGACTTCATCTTCCGCCAGACTGAAGACCGCCGGGTCGCCGCCAGAGCCGCCCACTTTGTCCATGGCCACTTTCCTGCCTTTGGGATCGGTGTAAACGATCTGGATGGCGTCGATGAAATCACCACAGTTGATACGAATTTCCGAAATGCGCGAGCCGGCAGGTATCACGTAATCGTCAAATGCTTGACCGCCTTTGCCGCCGACCGGACCTGACTTTTGAGTGTTCATTCTGATACCTTTATGTGATCAATACCGGGGACTGGATTCTGTGCGTACATACTTGCTTTTTTTCAAGCGCAGAGCAAGCGCTCATCGGGTCTGTCCCGATGCATGCCGGGTATTATGGCTTAGCTGGAGCGGATAGTGGCTGATGTGAATCAACAAACAATCATCTTCGATGACCCCCAAGCGCTGGCGGCGGGCGTCGCCGAGCGGATTCAGGGCCGGGTACAGGCAGCCGCTGACCGCAGCGCGCCGTTTCACCTGGTGCTGGCGGGGGGCTCCACGCCACAGGGGCTGTATCGCCAGCTGGCGCTGGGCGGTGAACGGCCGGACTGGTCGCGGGTGCATTTCTGGTTCAGTGATGAGCGCTGCGTACCGCCGGATCACCGGGACAGCAATTATCGCATGGTCAGGGAGACCCTGTTGCAGTCTATCGACGCGCCGGCGCGGAATGTCCACCGCATAGCCTGCGAGGATGCGCCGCAGCAGGCGGCGCAGGCGTATGACGCCGAACTGGCCCGCCTGGCTGCGCCGGGCCGGCGCTGGCCGCGTTTTGATCTGGTGTTGCTGGGGGTGGGAGAAGATGGCCATACGGCTTCGCTGTTTCCGGGCACGCCTGTGCTGACGGTGCGGGATCGCGGCGCTGCGCCGGTCTATGTGGAAAAACTGGCATCCTGGCGGGTCAGTCTGACGTATCCTGTGCTGAATGACGCCCGGCGCGTGTTGTTTCTGGTCGCAGGCGGGAAAAAAGCCGGTATAGTATCGCAACTGCTGGGCGCCAATGCGCAGAACTATCCGGCCGGCGCCATTCGGCCGCGCGGCGAGCTGATCTGGTGTCTGGACCGGGCGGCTGCCGCTGGGTTGCCGGGCGCGGCCGCGGAGCGACGCTGATGGCGTGATGCATGACGCTATCTGTCCGGCACGGGAATCAATGGGTTTTCTGACAATGACAACACAGGCACCAAGGAGAACAGCATGAAACTGGCAATGATTGGCCTCGGGCGCATGGGCAGCAACATGGCCCGTCGTCTGATTGAAGGCGGCATAGAAGTCGTGGCCTATAACCGCACTTTTTCCGTCACCGAACAGCTGGCGGACGAGACCGGGCTGGAGGCTACCGACTCCATGGCCGACGCCATCGCGCGGCTGCCGTCGCCACGGGTGGTATGGATGATGTTGCCCGCCGGGCGCATCACGGAAGAATATGTGGATGGCGCGCTGCTGCATATGGGCGAAGGCGATATTCTGGTGGACGGCGCCAATTCCTACTACCGGGACAGTCTGCTGCGCGCGGAAAAAGCTGCCGCCAAAGGTGTGCATTTCGTCGATGCAGGCGTTTCCGGCGGCATCTGGGGACTGAAGAACGGTTATTGCCTGATGGTGGGCGGTGATG
>JALXFQ010000473.1 GCA_027067235.1 Gammaproteobacteria bacterium | reverse complement strand
GGAAAAAACCGACGGATCCACGCCGTTGTAGATCACATGCAGGCGCTCCCCGGGGTAGTCGAACCAGTGGCGGATTTCGTTTTTGACCATGCGCGAATTGCAGATGACTGCTTTCAGGCGCGGACTGGCAAACAATGCCTTTTCCGTTGCCAGCACATGCGCATGGTAGCGGGAAAGGCGGCCGGACGCGCGCTTCAAAAAGCCCTGCGCCCTTGCTCTCTGCGCCAGCCATTCGCGGTGGACGCCATCGCCGGCGCGATAGATGTCACAACAGGCGACGCGCTCATGGGATTGCACCAGATCGAAGCGCCGGGATTGTACAGTGGCGCAGACAAACTCCGCGAACTCTTGCAGACGGCCGATGCGTGAACGATGGCGGCTGCCGTCGCGTATGACTTCCAGCCCGGCATTTTCCGATCCGGCAGCGGGCCAGCGCCGGGTTATCATGGCCGGCTGGATATCGCGTCCCGCCATGGCCGCCAGGGTGCGCTGCAGAATACGCTCGGCGCCGCCATCGGGACGGTAGCTCTGGCGGACAAAGGCAAGGCGGAGTGTTTTCGACATGACGGCAGTTTTAGAAAATGGCCGGAAATGTTACTCTATCCGGCTTCCGAACACGATTGAGATTTACGCGACGCCTGCTATTTGCGGCCCGCGAGAGGTAATTATGTCGTCACAAAAAACCGTCACCGTCACCGATAACCAGACCGGCAAGACGCTGCAACTGCCGCTGATCGAGGGCACTCACGGCCCCGCCGCCATCGACATCAGCGGGCTCTACAAAAATACCGGTTACTTTACCTACGACCAGGGCTTTGTATCCACCGCCAGTTGCCACAGCGCCATCACCTTCATCGACGGTGAAAAGGGCCAGTTGCTGTACCGCGGCTATCCCATCGAACAGCTGGCGGAAAAATGCTCGTTCATGGAAGTCGCCTGGCTGTTGCTGAACGGCGAGCTGCCCACCGAGCAGGAATTGCTGGGCTTCGAGGACAGGCTGACCGATTATTCGCTGATTAACGAAAGCCTGAAGAACTTCATCTCCGGCTTTTATCACGACGCCCACCCCATGGCCGTGCTGGTGGGCGTGGTCGGCTCGCTGTCATCATTCTACCCGGTGGACGCCAGCAGCATGACGCCAGCCGACGCCGAAGTCGCCGCCATGCAGCTCATCGCCAAAATGCCGGTCATCGCCGCCGCCTCGTACAAACATTCGGTGGGCGGCCCGTTCATCTACCCGCGCGAATGGCTCAGCTACACCGGCAACATGCTCAACATGATGTTCTCCACCCCGGCGCGGCGCTACGAAATCGACCCGGTGGCGGAAAAGGCGCTGGACATGATTTTCATCCTGCACGCCGATCACGAACAGAATGCCAGCACTTCCACCGTGCGGCTGGCGGGCAGCTCCGGCGCCAACCCGTTTGCCTGCATCTCCGCCGGCATTGCCTCTCTCTGGGGCCCGGCTCACGGCGGCGCCAACGAAGCTGTGCTGAACATGCTGGAAGATATCAGCGAGGTAAAAAACATCCCCCGGTTCATGGCCCGCGCCAAAGATCGCAACGACCCGTTCCGGCTCATGGGCTTCGGCCACCGCGTGTACAAGAACTACGACCCGCGCGCCAGGCTGATCCGCAAGATGTGCCATGAGGTGCTGGAAAAACTGGGCGATTCCAGCGACCCCACCTTCGAGCTGGCCCTGCGTCTGGAAGAAGAAACCCAGAAAGACGAATACTTTATCGAGCGCAAGCTCTACCCCAACGTGGATTTCTATTCCGGCATCATCTACCGCGCCCTGGGCATACCCACCAATATGTTCACGGTCATGTTCGCCATTGCCCGCACCGCCGGCTGGGCCGCGCAGTGGAAAGAAATGCTGGCCGACCCGAACCACCGTATCGGCCGGCCGCGGCAGGTCTATAATGGCCCGGCCAGGCGTGACGTTCCCCGCTGAACCAACAGCCCGTCAGCGCAGTCAGCATGCCCTGGACCAATCTGCAGTTTGCCTGTTCCCACCGGCTTGCCCGTGCTGCTGAAACGACGTTGCAGCAACTGGGCGCCGCTGCCGTGAGCATCGGTGAAGGCGCCGACGCCGCGCCGCAGTTCGAGCTGGAGCCGGGCGAGCTGCCGCAATGGCATCAGGTTCGGTTGACCGCCCTGTTTGACAGCGGCCAGGATTTCGATTGTATTACCCGCACATTGCGCCACAGCTTTCCCGAGCTGGCCGATACGCCCATGCAACTGGAAGCGCTGCCGGAACAGGACTGGGAACGCGCCTGGATGGATCAGTTCCAGCCCATTCATTTCGGCCGGGGCCTGTGGATCTGTCCCACAGCCTGCGAGCCGCCCGATGCAGCGGCAACCAATATCCTGCTCGACCCCGGACTGGCTTTTGGCACCGGTACGCACGCCACCACCGCCCTGTGCATGCGCTGGCTGGCGCGGCATCGCGCCGATGGTCAGGTGGTGCTGGATTACGGCTGCGGCTCCGGCATACTGGCCATCGCGGCGCTGAAACTGGGCGCCACCAGGGCCATGGGCGTGGATATTGATCCCAGAGCGCTCACCGCCAGCCGTGACAACGCGCTGAAAAACGCTGTTGCCGGGCGGCTGGACACCTGCCTGCACGGCAAGCTGGACGAAGATTTTCAGGCCGATCTGCTGATCGCCAACATACTGGCCAACACCCTGATCGAACTGAAACCGCTGCTGCTTTCCCATCTGGCGCCGGGGGCGACGCTGATCCTGTCCGGCATTCTGCGGCAGCAGGCGGACGCCGTGCGCAGGGCGTTTGAACCGGAAATCAGGCTGCAGCCAGACTATCTGGACGACTGGGCCATACTGGTGTCCAGCACATGATCGAAGCGACTGCCCGGGTATCGGCCCATGGAACAAAAAAGCTTTTTCTGAATCTTCATTGCGAGGAAAGTATCGTGAAATCACCCATTTACCGCCATCTTGGGCGCAAATAATCCCTGTATTTTTAATAAGTTTCAATATTTTTCTAGAAAATCCTTTAAGTTGACATCATAATGTGGCGTAATAACAAAAGAAGCTCTGAACGAATCATGACGAATCTGAACTGGCGTAAAAAGCCCCGATCCATCGCGACAGTGACTGAAACAGGGCAGTGTGCCGGTTCCGCTTCGCAACCGTCTGACGCCGCCGGGAGTGGACGCCAGTCCGGCAAGATTCCATCAGAAATTCTGTAACAGGGAGTGTCCGGTGTATACCCGCTGCCCGAAATGCAAAACAGTTTTTGAAGCCAGCCCGGAAGACCTGGAAGCCCATGACGGTCTGGTCCGGTGTGGCGAATGCGACGAGGTGTTTCACGTGCTAGAGAATCAGATAGATCAGGAAGAAATTACGCTGGGCGGCGCTTTTGCCGATTCCATAAACCGCATTCTCGATGAATCGGAAGCCGCGGAAGAATCCGCCGACGAACAGCTGACCAACGATGAACCGGTCAGTGAGTATCTCGAAAATATCGAGCTCAAGCCGGTTGCCGGCGCGCCGCAGCCAGATCCGGAAATATACAAGCGTCGGCTGAACCGGGCAGACACCGATTTTCCCGCCCTGGACGATAACGAGATTGATCAGCCACAGGAAGAACTGCCGCCAGCGCCGGTTACTGCCGGATTTACCGATGACCACCGGGAGCAGGCCGTGGATGCCGAAGAAATCCAGCCGGAACTGGATCTGCATGACGCCATTGCCGCCGGCGCCACCAGCCACGCGCCGACCAGCGCCGACAGGAACAAACAATCACGCGGCGGCCTGTTGTGGAGCATTGGTGTCGCCATCCTGCTGGGTCTGGCGGCGATCCAGGCTGGCGTCCACATAGACGGCATACGCACCAATCCGGCATTGCGGCCGACCCTGGAGTCCATCTGCGGCGTGCTGGGATGCCGCGGCGTTCTGCAGAAGGACAACCAGCTGGTGAGTATCACCGGCAGCAACAAGATCGACTCGGCTCCCGGTGAATTCACCCTTACCAGCCGCATAAAAAACAACGCCTCATTCGACGAAAAACTGCCTGATCTGGAGGTATCTTTGACCAATTCGTTCCAGATGATGATCGGTCGCCGCACCTTCACGCCCGAGCAGTACCTGGTCGATAAACAACTGGCTGCCAAAGGCACGCTGGCGCCGGGACAGGAAGTCGAGGCGCGCCTGCGTCTGGTCAGCGATGGCCTGCAGGTTTCCGGCTACGAGCTGCATCTGCGCAACCCGGAGTAATCCGCCCGCGCCGAAAATGATCGGCCGCTTTGCCCCCACCCCGTCTGGCGCCCTGCACATGGGCTCGCTGGTGGCGGCCATGGCCAGCTATCTCGCTGTTCCCGCCGACGGCCGCTGGCTGTTACGTATTGACGACATCGACACGCCCCGTAACGTCGCCGGCTCTGCCGAGCGCATCATTCGTCAGCTCGATGCGCTCGGTTTTCAATGGCACGGCGAAATAGTCTGGCAATCCCGGCGCCTCGAACGCTACCGCTCGGCCCTCGATCAACTGCGCCGGCAGGACCTGATCTATGCCTGCGAATGCAGCCGCAAAACCCTGTCCGGGGTCGCCGACAGCGGCCCGCAGGGCATTGTTTACCCCGGTTTTTGCGCTGACAAGGGCCTGCCAGAGCACGGCAACGCCCTGCGCGTACGCGTGCCGGACGAAGACATCTGCTTTGACGACCAGTGCCGGGGACACATCTGCGAAAACCTGCACGACAGCACCGGCGATTTCATCGTTCGGCGTCGCGATGGCGTGTATGCCTACCACCTCGCCACCGTGGTGGACGACGCCGACGCCGGCGTGACCCAGGTACTGCGCGGCGCCGATCTGCTGGATTCCTGCGGGCGGCAAATCCACCTGCAACGCTGCCTGAACCTGCCCACGCCAGCGTATGCCCACATTCCCGTGATCCGCAATGCCCACGGCCAGAAACTGAGCAAGCAGAACATGGCCCGGGAACTGGACGAAAGCGAGCCGCTGCCGCTGCTGCTGGAGGCCTGGCGGCTGCTGGGGCAGAAAGCGCTGGTGGAAGCGCCCGTCAGCGTCGCTGAATTCTGGTCCGCGGCGCGCAGGTTTTTCGATCTAGCCGGATGTTGAAAAACCGTGTTTTTCAACATCCGGCCAAGTCTTGCGACGCAGCAACAGCAATACCAGTAAAACGGCGAACAGGGCCGCCAGCAGCGGCCAGTTGCCCCAGCGCACATAGGGCGTGGCGCCGCGCATGGGCTGCACCTCGCCCTGCAGCGCGCCCCGTTCATACTGCGGCAGACGCGACAGCAGACGGCCGTGATGATCAATAAAAGCTGTCACGCCGGTATTGGCCGCGCGCAACACCGGACGGCCTGTTTCCAGCGCCCGCATCTGCGCCATCTGCAGCCGCTGCAGCGGGCCAATGGAATGGCCAAACCAGCCATCCTCGGAAAGATTGATGAGCATTTGCGCCTGGGGCAGGCGGGGCAGTAACTCCTCGCCAAAAGCGTCTTCATAGCAGATGGTCACCGCGGCGGGATGTCCGTGTATGTCGAACAGGGCCTGCGGCTGTTGCCAGGCGGAAAAATCCGACATGGGAATATGCAGATAATCCAGCACCCCGAGCAGAAAATCCGGCAACGGAAAATAGTCACCAAACGGCACCAGATGGGACTTGCGGTACAGGGCGGCGGCGGCAAGCTGCTGCCCGGTATCCGCATAGCTGCCGGCGGGCAGGAAAATCGCGCTGTTGTAGTAATGCTGATCCGGCGTCGATTCCACGCCGCCAAAAATCACGCTGCTGCCGGCTGCACTGATTTCACGCAGGCGCGACCAGAACGGCTCGCCCAGCCGTTGCAGGAAATCCGGCGCCGCGCCTTCCGGCCAGATCACCAGATCGCTGCCGCCGGCGCTCAGTTGCAAATGGGTGTCGAGAATTTTCTGGCGCGATGGCGGCCGCCATTTCTCCGGAATGGGGATATTGCCCTGCACCAGGGTGGCGCTGAGAGGCTGACCCGATGGCGTGGTCCACTGCTTTCCGCGCAGCAGCAGCGAGCCGGCGTAGATCGCCAGCACGGCCAATGTTGCAGCGAGCAGACCGCGCCAGCCTCGCAGCCGGCGGCCGGCGCTGGCCGCTCTGTCGCTATGCAGAGCGAACGCCAGCAACTCCGCCAGACTGCCCGCTACCAGCGCCGCCAGCCAGCCGACCCCGTATACGCCAAGCACTGGCGCCCAGGCGCCCAGCGGCGCTTCAGTCTGGGCATAACCCAGCGCCAACCACGGAAACCCGGTCAACACCCAGCCGCGCAGCCATTCCGCCAGTATCCACGCGGCCGGCATCGCCAGCAGCAGACGCTGCCAGACCGGCGCAGAGGCAAATTGCTGTTGTATCCAGCCGGCCAGGGCCGGAAACAGTGCCAGCAGGGCGACAAAGCCGAGCACCGCCAGCGCCGCCAGCGGCGCGGCCATATTGCCGAAAGTATGCAGGCTGACGTAAATCCAGGACACCCCCGCGCCAAACAGGCCGAGGCCGAACAGAAACCCCAGCCAGGCGGCATTGCGGGCGCTGGTGGCATGCAACCAGGTCAGAAACAGCGCAGCCAGAGTAAAGAACGGCAGGAACGACAGGGAAAACGGCGCGAAGCCCAGCGGCGTCAGCGCACCGGCGATCAGCGCCACCACTGGCCTCAGCTTTGCGGGTAAGTGTTTCAATCAGCCGGTTCTTCGCCGTCCCGCCCGCCGGACAGACGGATTACCTTGACCAGGCGTATGCGGCGCATGTCGGCGCGCATGATATGGAAGCGAAAGCCGTCGAATTCGATGCTTTCGCCACGATTGGGCATGTGGCCGAAGCGGCTCAGCAGCAAGCCGGCCAGGGTATCGAATTCATCATCGGGGAAAGCCGTGCCGAAAGCCTGGTTGAAATCCTCGATGGGCACGCTGGCTTTGACGATGGCGACCTGATCGCTGCGCTCCAGTATGGCGAATTCGTCATCGTCGTAGTCGTGCTCGTCCTCAATTTCGCCGACTATCTGCTCCAGCACGTCCTCGATGGTGACCAGTCCGGCGGTGCCGCCGTATTCATCGGCAACGATGGCCATGTGCGCGCGCTTGTTCTGGAACTCCCGCAGCAGGGTGTACAGTCGCTTGCTTTCCGGCACGATCATGGCGGGGCGCATGATGTCGTTGAGGCCGATGGCGTGTTTGCTGTCGAACAGCCGCAGCAGATCCTTGGCCATGACGATGCCCACCACCTTGTCGCGGTCGCCATCCACCACCGGGAACCGTGAATGCGCTGTTTCAATGACGGTGGGCAGAAAGTCCTGCGGCGGCGTGTCGGCCTGCAGCACGCCCATGAGCGCGCGCGGTATCATGACATCCCGCACCCGCATGTCTGCCGCCTGCAACACACCCTCGATCATTTCCAGCGCCTTGTCGCGCAGTATGTCATTTCTGTGGGCCTGACGAATAACCCGGATCAGTTCCTGCTGGTTCTTTGGCTGGCAACCCAGCACGTCGCAGGCCCGGGACTGCAGACGCCGGATCAGCGACGGAGGTTTTGCGCCTTCCTTGCCGCTGTCACTCATGTTTCCGCCCACGGGTCGGCATAACCCAGTCGGGTCAACAGCTCGGTTTCCCTGGACTCCATCCTGCCGGCATCCTGGTCACGGATATGATCGTAGCCGCACAGATGCAATACGCCGTGAATGACCATATGCGCCCAGTGCGCCTCGGGCTTTTTGTGTTGCAGCACGGCCTCCTCCTGCACTACCGGTGCGCACACGGCGATATCGCCCAGTATCCTGTGATCGACTCCGGGCATGGCCTGCGCCGCAAAGGACAGAACATTGGTAGGGCCATCCTTGCCGCGGAACTCGCGGTTCAGCACCGTCATTTCTGCCTCATCGACGATACGAACAGACAGATCGACCTCCTCCCCGGGGTATCCTTCGAGCGCTGCCGCCACCCATTTTTCCACCAGATCATGATCCGGCAGACCGGGCGTGTCCACTTCGGCAAGAACATCGAGATTTATATTCATTCAGTGTCCCGCCTCGCGGTTTCTTTCTCATAGGCCTCGACAATTTTCTGCACCAGATCATGCCGTACCACGTCTTCGGACTGAAACCGCAGGACACTGATTTCAGGTATTTTCTGCAACAGTTCCACGGCATGAACCAGGCCGGAGCGCTGGCCCTTGGGCAGGTCGATCTGGGTCGGGTCGCCGGTAATCACGGCAATCGAACCAAAGCCGATGCGCGTGAGCAACATTTTCATCTGGTCGCCGGTGGCGTTCTGCGCCTCATCCAGAATAATAAACGACTCGTTCAGCGTACGCCCGCGCATGAAAGCCAGCGGCGCAATTTCGATGATCGACTTCTCGATCATGCGCGCCACTTTCTCGAAGCCCAGCATTTCGTACAGGGCGTCGTACAGCGGCCGCAGATAGGGATCGACCTTCTGTTCCAGATCACCAGGCAGAAAGCCCAGCTTCTCGCCCGCTTCCACCGCTGGCCGCACCAGCACGATGCGCGACACGCGCCGTTCCTCCAGCGCCTGCACCGCGCAGGCCACCGCCAGATAGGTCTTGCCGGTGCCGGCCGGGCCAATGCCGAAATTGACATCGTGGGTAAGTATGTTATGCAGATACTGGCGCTGGCGCTCGTTACGCCCGGTGATGTAGCCCTTGCGCGTCCGGATGCGGGTGTCTTTGCCGCTTTCCGCCCAGCCACTGTCATCGCCGCGCAGGGCCAGATGCAGCTTTTCCGCCGACAACGACGCCTTTTGTGCGGTTTCGTCATACAGGGCGCGCACCACTTTCTCGGCCTGGCTGATCTTGCCGGGATCGCCGCTGATGGAAAACAGATTGCCGCGGCGCGCGATGTTCACGCCCAGTTTTGATTCGATCTGCTTGATGTTTTCGTCAAACTGGCCACACAGCTCAGCCAGCCGGTGGTTGTCGTCGGGAAGAGTGACCGTTAACGATTTTGAAGAATTACCCAAGTCGGTCAGCTTACCTTTTTCAACGGCTCGACAATATCGCCACGCAGCGAATTGGGCAGTGCCTCGCTGATGCGGACAGTCACCAACTGCCCGGACAGCGCCGTATCGCCAGCGAAATTCACCACCCGGTTATTCTCGGTGCGTCCGCACATCTGCGCCTGGTCCTTGCGCGAAGGCCCTTCCACCAGCACCACCTGTTCCGTAGCCACCATGGATCGGGAAATTTCTGCCGTCATGTGGTTGATACGTGTTTGCAGGATGGCCAGACGCTCCTTTTTTACCGCCATGGGCGTGTCATCGGCCATTGCCGCCGCCGGCGTGCCGGGGCGCGGACTGTAGATAAAGCTGTAGGACAGGTCATAGCCGATGGTATCGATCAGATCCATGGTGGCCTGAAAATCGGCATCCGTCTCGCCGGGAAAGCCGACAATGAAATCGCTGGACATGCTGATACCGGGACGCTGTTCGCGGATTTTCTGCACTGTTTCGATATATTGCGCCACTGAATGATTGCGTTTCATGGCGGCAAGAATGCGGTCGGAACCGCTCTGCACCGGCAGATGCAAATGACTGACCAGTTCGGGAACCTCGCCATACACCTCGATCAGCGAATCGCTGACATTGTTCGGGT
>JALXFQ010000472.1 GCA_027067235.1 Gammaproteobacteria bacterium | reverse complement strand
ATCATGGAATACCACGAAGCGCGCATGGCCTACGCCAGCCGGCTTGAAATCACCCTGCCGGCGGATACACCGCTGTCGGTGCTGGAGCAGCTGGAGACCCTGCTGACCGAGGTACGCTCCGGCCAGTGCCGGGTCTGCGTGCGGGTTGCCAGCGATCGCTGGCAGACACCGCTGATGCTGCTGGATGATATCTGGTCGGTGGCGCCCGATGATGAAATACTCAAGGCCATCGCCCGCGTGACCGGAGATAAACAGGTGGGTTTCCAATATAATCGCCCGCAGGAAAGTGCAAAAATACTCAAATTCCGCTCACGCAGGAAAAGCGCTGAACGCAAACCAATGAACGGACAGACCCATGGACCTTAATTTTCTGGAATTCGAACAGCCCATCGCCGAACTGGAGGCGAAAATTGACGAACTGCGTCATGTGGCCGGCAATGATGAAGTCAACATCAACGATGAAATCGAACGCCTGAAAAAGAAGTCGGCAAAACTCACCGAGTCGATTTTTTCTTCCCTGTCGTCATGGCAGATTTCCCAGCTGGCGCGGCATCCGCTGCGCCCCTATACCCTGGATTACGTGGAAAATCTGTTTGCCGGTTTCCAGGAACTGCATGGCGACCGCGCCTTTGCCGACGACAAGGCGCTGATAGGCGGTCTGGCCCGGCTGGACAATACGCCAGTGATGCTTATAGGCCACGAGAAGGGCCGCAGCACCAACGAAAAAGTGCAGCGAAACTTTGGCATGCCCCGGCCGGAGGGTTATCGCAAGGCTTTACGCCTGATGAAAATGGCGGAAAAGTTCGGTCTGCCGGTTATCACCATGATCGACACGCCCGGCGCCTACCCCGGCGTGGGTGCCGAGGAGCGCGGCCAGAGTGAGGCTATCGCCCGCAACCTGAAGGAAATGGCGCGGCTGCGTACGCCCATCATCAGCGTGGTCATTGGCGAAGGCGGTTCCGGCGGCGCTCTGGCCATTGGCGTCGCCGACAAGCTGCTGATGCTGCAGTATTCGACCTATTCGGTCATCTCGCCGGAAGGCTGCGCCTCGATCCTGTGGAAAAGCGCGGAAAAGGCCGAGCAGGCGGCGGAGGCCATGAACATTACCGCGGAACACCTTAAAGCCCTGGGTCTGATTGATGAAATCGTGCCCGAACCATTGGGCAGTGCTCACCGCGATCCGCAGCAAACAGCAGACAATCTGAAGCTGGCGCTACAGGCGGCGCTTGAGGAAACATCTGCAATGAGCATGGATGAGCTGCTGGAGCGGCGCTATCAACGGCTCATGTCCTATGGGCAGTTCGAAGACTGATACCGAAGCTGTCGCCCGAACTGTCGCACCGGTTCGCCGGGCTTTTGCCGAGGCCATGGGCAAACAGGGTTTCCGGCCCGGCGACCGCTTTCTGGTTGCCTTCAGCGGCGGGCTGGATTCCAGCGTACTGCTTGATCTGATCACGCGCTATTCCGATGATCCGCAGAATCTGGTTCGCGTCATCCATGTGCACCACGGTCTCCACGCGGACGCCGATCGCTGGCTGGCCCACAGCCGCGCGGCGAGCCAGCGCATGGGGCTGGATTTTCATGGTGTGCATGTGGCTATGGATACAGCCGGCGGCAATCTGGAAGCGACAGCCAGGAGCCGGCGTTACCGGGTGATGCTGGCGCATTTGCGCGACGACGAAACCCTGCTGCTGGCCCATCATCGCGGCGATACTGCGGAAACCTTTTTTCTCAATCTCATGCGCGGCGCCGGCGCCCGCGGTCTGTCCGGTATTCCGGCTCTGGCCCATCGCAGTGGCAAGCGTTTTTTCCGACCCCTGCAGCAACTGTCGAGAACTGACATCTTCGATTATGCAAACCTGAGTGGCTTGAGCTGGGTGGAAGACGACAGCAACGCGGATCTGCGCTTTGATCGCAATTTTCTGCGCCACCGGGTTTTGCCGTTGCTGAACGAACGCTGGCCCGGGTCGGAAAAAATGATCGACCGCGCCTGCCGGAATCTGGCGCATGTCGCGGCTCTGGCGGACGAACTGGGCGCGGCGGATCTGCTGGCAGTGACGCTGGATGACCGCAGGCCCGGTGCCCGCCATCAGCTGCAGCTGTCGCGGCAGAAACTGATGCAGCTGACTTCGCTGCGCCGGCAAAACCTGCTCCGCCATGCGCTGGCAACGCTGGCGCCGTACCCGCCGGACCGGCGCTTCATGCGCAATCTTCTGGCGCTGGTTGAAGCGGGTGAAAACGACAAACAACTGGTCTGGGGCGAATGGATTGCGCACGTCTATGACGATCAGCTGTTTTTCTACCGGGCCGATATCTTCGAGCCGGTGCCGGATGACCTGGACTGGCATCTGGCGGCGGAGACATCGGTGCGATGGGGGCCGTTCCTGATAAAAGTGGACCAGCCGGCAGACATCAAACTCAAGGTCAGGGCGCGGCGCGGTGGCGAAAAGCTGCAACTGGCGGGCCGTGCACACCGCCATGCCCTGAAAGGTCTGCTGCAGGCATGGCGGGTTCCGCCGTGGCAACGGGGTGTTTTGCCGTTGATCTGGCGCGAACAGAAACTGGTGGCGATACCGGGTTATCTGCAGCCTGCGCAGATCGCCGGTATTGACCCATTGCAGGCGCTGCGTTTTGATTTGCGGGATGCACCCTGACAAACTGACCGAATTCGGTGGAGAGGCCGCGGCGAATTTGTTAGTCTTTGATCCCGTCCGGGGAGCTGTTCAAGGCCCTCGTTCCAGTGAAATGTCCAGCGCCTTTTTATTGTGTCGGAGCTTTCCTGTACGACTACTGACCCCTTGCTAACAAGGCCCGAATGACCAAATTTATATTCATTACCGGCGGCGTTGTGTCTTCCCTCGGGAAGGGCATCGCGGCGGCATCTCTGGGCGCGGTGCTGGAAACCCGTGGCCTGAAAGTTACCATCATGAAACTGGATCCCTATATCAACGTGGATCCCGGCACCATGAGTCCATTCCAGCACGGTGAAGTGTTCGTTACCCATGACGGCGCTGAAACCGACCTCGATCTGGGCCATTACGAGCGCTTCATCAATACCACCATGAAGCAGTCGAACAATTTTACCACCGGCCAGGTTTACGACAGCGTTATCCGCAACGAACGCCGGGGCAAGTATCTCGGCGGCACGGTGCAGGTGATTCCGCATATCACCGACGAGATCAAGCGGCGAGTGAAAACCGGTTCCGAAGGCGCCGATATCGCCCTGATCGAGATTGGCGGCACGGTGGGCGATATCGAATCCCTGCCGTTCCTCGAGGCCATACGCCAGATGGGCATTGAGCTGGGGCGCGAGAATG
>JALXFQ010000471.1 GCA_027067235.1 Gammaproteobacteria bacterium | reverse complement strand
GCACATAGACCCGCTTGCCCGGATCAACAAAAAACGTGAAGTTCACGGTCTTGTCCGACTCGTCTATCTCGGGTACTGCATTGACGTTGGCAAAGGCGAAGCCTTCATCGGCCAGCTTGTCGGAAATGGCCTTGGTGCTGTCCGCCACCTGACGCCGGGAAAATGCCTGACCGGGCTTGATCGTCACCAGAGCCAGCAGTTGTTCCTGCGGTATAACCGTGTGACCGGACAGCCGGTAGCCGGAAACGGTGTATTTGTCGCCCTCGGTAATATTGATCGTGATATAAATATCCTGTTTGCCGGGAGTAATGCTGACCTGGGTGGAGTCAATAGCGAATTTGAGAAAGCCCTGATCCTGATAAAAGCTGCGCAGGCTTTCGAGATCTGCCGCCAGTTGCTGTTTGGAATAGCGATCCGCCTTGCCAAGAAAGCGAAACGCCGACTTCGGCCGCAATTTGAATTGCTTCAGCAGGGTTTTTTCCTTGAAGGACTTGTTGCCAACGATGTTGATCTGCTTGATGCGGGCGCGGTCGCCTTCTGTAATCACCATCTTGATGGCGACGCGGTTTCGCTCCAGCGGCGTGATGGTGGAAACGATGTCAGTGGAATAGCGCCCGCTACTGAAATACTGCGCCTTGATTTCACGTTCGGTCTGGTCCAGCACGGAGCGATTGAACACCCGGCCTTCCACCAGCCCCACCTGTTTCATGGCGGCCTTCAACACATCGTCATCGAATTCCTTGTTGCCCTCGATGGTAATGCTGTCGATAGAAGGCCGCTCGACCACATGGACGATCAGGGTGTCGCCGTCGCGTTCGACCGAAATGTCCTTGAAAAAACCGGTCTTGAACAGGGCGTCGATTATGTCCCGCGATACCGAATCATCCGACTCGTCACCAACCTTGACAGGCATGTAGTTGAACACGGTGCCAGCGGATATGCGCTGCAGGCCGGTTACCTTGATATCCCTGATTTCGTACGCCTGGGCCGCGCTGGCAGCAAACGCAAAACTGGCTAATATGAACAGAAAAGCAGCTATTTTGTCCCGCATGTGGGCGAATCCTGTGCCTGTACGCCAGCCGCGCTGAAACATCGAGCGGCCGGACGTCAATGAATGAGTCGAGTTATATCGTTATAAAAGGCGAGCGTCATCAGCCCGACCAGCGCAAGGATACCAAGTTGTTGGCCCCATAGCATTACCTTCTCGGACAGCGGCTCGCCCTTAATCGCTTCGATGGCGTAATACAGCAGATGCCCGCCATCCAGAACCGGTATGGGCAGCAGGTTCAGCACGCCCAGACTGATGCTGATCAGCGCCAGAAACAGGACGAAATGCTCGAGCCCGCCCTGGGCGGACTGTCCGGCGTACTGGGCGATGGTCAGCGGCCCGGAAATCTGCTTGGGCGACACTTCCTGGGTCAGCATCTTGCCGAGAACCTTCAGGGTCATGGCCGACATGCGCCAGACCTGGCGGACTGCCTTTCCCGCCGCTTGCAGCGGCCCGTAGTGCAGGCTGGTTTTCAGTTCTTCCGGGAAGGCCAGAGGCGCCGGGCCGATGCCGATACGCCCCAGAGACTGGCCATTCACTGTTTTCTCCGCAGGCTTGATTTCAACCGTTTCAACCGCGCCATCGGCGCCGGACAGGCGCACGGACACAGTCTGGTTCGCCTTTGGTCCGATCAGCGCCACCAGGTCATTCCAGCCCCTGACCGGCTGGCCGTCGATGCTGAGCACCGTCTGGCCCGGCCTGATGCCGGCCCTGGCGGCGGGCTCGCCTTCCACCACAGTACCGATGACCGGGCTGATTTGCGGATGCCAGACATACAGGCCCAGTTCTTTCTCCAGAAAGCCCGGGGTACGCTCGGTTCCGGGTAAACCGGAGAAATCCAGCAGCAGCGTTTTGCGGCGGCCCTGGCTATCGCGAATTTCGGTCGTTACCGGTTCATGGGACAGCGCCTTGTCAAACAGATACAGCCGGTACTCTTCCCAGCCGTCAACAGCCTCGCCGTCCACATTGAGCAGGCGGTCGCCGGCGCTGAATCCGGCCTTGGCCGCGATCGAATCCGGCTGTACGAAATCCACCACCGGCTTCACATCAGGTACGCCGGCCATATAGGTAAACCAGTACAATACGATGGCCAGCAGAAAATTGGCCAGCGGACCGGCAACAGCGATCAGCGCCCGCGCCCACACTGGCTGGGAACTGAAGGCGCGGTCTTTTTCCTGCGGCGCCAGTTCTTCGGCGTCCGTTTCGCTTTCGCCCAGCATCTTGACATAACCGCCCAGCGGTATGGCCGCCAGTATGTATTCGGTCTGGTCCGGGCCGCGCCGGGTGCTCCACAGTGGTTTGCCAAAGCCGACGGAAAACTTCAGCACTTTCACACCCAGTTTTTTCGCCACCCAGTAGTGGCCGAACTCGTGGATGGTCACCAGAATACCGATGGCAACGATGAAAGCGGCAATGCTGTAAAGAAAATTCATTATGTGACTCGGTGTACGCCCATTTCTTCAATCATTTCCCGGGCCCGGGCCCGGGCCAGCTGATCGGTTTGTAACACGGCTTCAAGATCCACGCCAGCTGTCAGCGGCAGACTGTCCATGACGCCTTCGATAACCTCGGCAATGCCGGTAAATGCCAGACGCCGATCCAGAAACGCATCCACTGCCTCCTCGTTGGCCGCATTCAGCACCGTGGGCAGCAAACCGCCCTGCTCCGCCGCCGCCCTGGCCAGCCGCAGACAGGGGAATTTGACCGGATCCGGTGGTTCGAAGTTCAATTGATTCATGCTGAAGAAATCGAGGCGCTCGACGCCAGCATCAAGCCGCCGCGGCCAGGCCAGTGCGTGGGCGATGGGTGTACGCATATCCGGCATGCCCAGCTGGGCGATAACCGAGCCATCGTCGTATTCCACCATGGAATGGATGATGCTCTGCGGATGCACCACGATATCCACCTGGTCCGGCCGCACATCAAACAGGCTGCAGGCTTCGATCAGTTCCAGTCCCTTGTTCATCATGGTGGCGGAATCCACCGAAATCTTGCGTCCCATGACCCAGTTCGGATGCGCCACCGCCTGCTCGGGCGTGATGCTGCCCATGTCCGCCACCGCCCGCTCGCGGAACGGGCCGCCGGAACCGGTCAGCAGCAATCGTTTTACGCCATCCAGCCGGACCGGTACGCCGCTGGCATCGGGGCCGGCCGCAGGCAGGCTCTGGAAAATGGCGTTGTGTTCACTGTCGATGGGCAATATGACGGCGCCGGATTGTTGCGCCGAACGCATGAACTCCCGCCCCATCATTACCAGCGGCTCCTTGTTCGCCACCAGCACTTTCTTGCCTGCGCGCACCGCCGCCAGAGTGGGCAACAGACCGGCTGCGCCGACTATCCCCGCCATCACCATGTCCACCTGTGGGTCGGTCGCCAGCCGCTCCAGGCCTTCAGCGCCGGTGAACAGACGCAGGCGGGGATCCTGGGCACCGAGCATGGCGTCCAGCTGGTCGGCTTCGCGCTGGCTTTTCACCGCTACCATGTCGGGCTGAAAGCGCCGGATCTGCTCCCGCAACCGATCCATCTGGGTAAACCCGGACAAACCGACAACATTGTATTGACCGGCGTGACGGGCAACGACATCCAGCGTGTTTACGCCGATGGTGCCAGTGGAGCCGAGTATGGCGAGATTCTGCCTGCTCATGTCAGCACCGACAACACCATCCAGCCTGCCGCCAGTATGGGCGCGGCTGCCGTCAGGCTGTCTATACGATCCAGCATGCCGCCGTGTCCCGGCAGCAGATTGCCACTGTCTTTCATGCCGGCTTCGCGTTTGGCCGTACTTTCCACCAGGTCGCCGATGACGGAAAATATCACCACCACAGCCACCAGACACAACCACGCGAATAACCTGACGCCGCCAAGATGTAGCCAGAAAATCCCGCTAATGAAAGAAACCAGCAACGCACCCAGCACACCGCCCAGCATGCCTTCCACTGTTTTGCCGGGGCTGATGCGCGGCGACAGCTTGTGCCTGCCGAATTGCCTGCCGGCGAAATAGGCGCCGGTGTCCGCGGCCCAGATGATCAGCAGCAGACTCAGCAGCAAATAGGGCGCGCCGTTCAGCAACACCTTGTGCCAGACTGCGGCCACCCAGCCACCGGACAGGATCAGCACACCGGTAACCAGTTTGCCCAGTGGCCAGACCGGACGGTCGGCGCGCCAGTAGACCAGGGTACGATAACCCAGCACCAGCCAGTAAAGAACGACGAATGAAAGGAACCACGGCGCCAGTTGCGGATAAACAGTCACAGCCGCCGCTATCAGCACCAGAGCGATGTAAAATCCGGCCTTGACCAGCGGTTCCCTGACCCCGCAAAGTCGCAACCACTCGTAGGCGCCGATGAGACTGACACCGCCGAAAAACACCGTCAGCACCGGCACATTGGCAAACCAGACCAGCGCCAGAATGATGGGGGCAAGAGTTGACGCGGTTATGACCCGGGAGCGCAAAGCCGCATTCATGTGGCCTCCGTCGCGTTCAGTTGTTCACCGGTCTGGCCAAACCGCCGCTGTCGTCCTGCATACCAGGCCATGGCCTGCTTCAGCGCAGCCTGGTCGAACTCAGGCCACAATACATCGGTGAAATACAGTTCCGAGTAGGCCAGCTGCCACAACATGAAATTGCTGATGCGCTGCTCGCCGCCGGTGCGGATGAACAGGTCCGGATCAGGTAGCTCGCGGCTGGCAAGACAATCCTGCACCCGGTGCTGGTCAATGTCCGCGGGCGCCAGAGCGCCGGATTCAACCTGCCTGGCGATCCGGCGACATGCCTGGGTGATATCCCAGCGTCCGCCGTAATTCGCCGCGATAGACAGGGTGCAGGCGGTATTGGCGGCGGTGAGCTGTTCGGCGTCCTGAATCAGACGCGTCACCTTGCTGCCGAAGCGGTCCGGCTCGCCGAGCATGCGGAAGCGTATGTTGTTTTTATGCAGTCGATTGACTTCACGCACCAGCGCTGTGGCGAACAGTTCCACCAGAAACCTGACCTCCTTGCCGGGACGGCGCCAGTTTTCGCTGCTGAAGGCAAATGCCGTGACATAGGGCACGCCTGCGTTAACGCAGGTCTTTACCACTTCGCGCAGCACGCCCAGACCTTTTTTGTGACCGGCGATACGCGGCAGATTGCGCGCCCTGGCCCAGCGCCCGTTGCCATCCATGATGATGGCGATATGCTGCGGCGGTGTGTGCTCTGATGACATGCAGGTGGCCAGAAAAAGTTCAGCGGATTTTGCCACAAACTGAAACAGGAATCAGTCACTTCGGCCGCTGGCGCGAATGAAGCAACCGCAGCGCAGAAAATCAGATCTGCATCAGTTCCTTTTCCTTGGTCGCCAGCATGGCGTCCACATCGGCGACGAAGCGGTCGGTAATTTTCTGGATATCGTCGTGGGCGCGCTTGTCTTCATCTTCCGTGATTTCCTTGTCCTTGAGCAATTCCTTGACATGACCCAGCGCATCGCGCCGGATATTGCGCATGGCGATTTTGGCGTTCTCGCCCTCCTGGCGCACCATTTTTACCATTTCCTTGCGCCGGTCTTCGGTCAGCGGCGGAATCGGTACGCGAATAACTTCACCCGCGGTTACCGGATTCAGACCCAGGCCGGATTCCATGATGGCTTTTTCGATCACCGGCACCATGGGCTTCTCCCAGGCCGCCACGGTCAGGGTCTGGGCGTCGCTGACACTGATCCCCGCCACCTGATTCAGCGGCGTTTTCTGGCCGTAGTAGTCCACCTGGACGTGATCCAGCAAGGCAGTGTTGGCGCGACCGGTGCGCAGCTTGGACAGTTCTCCACGCAGGGAATTGAGGGATTTTCCCATGCGGGCTTCCGCATCTTTCTTGATTTCGTTAATCATTGCGCATTTCCCGAGTCATTGACCAAAGTTCCCACTTTTTCCTGTCTGGCAAGCGCCAGCAAAGCGCCTTTGCGCGCCATGTCATAGACGTGCAGCGGCAGGCTGTTTTCACGGCACAGGGCGATGGCGGTGGCATCCATCACAGCGAGATTATCCGCCAGGACGGTGGAATAACTCAATACATCATATTTGCGCGCCGCCGGGTTCTGTTGCGGATCGGCATCGTAAACGCCATCGACCTTGGTGCCCTTGACCACGCAATCGGCCTCAACTTCCAGCGCTCGCAGCACGGCCGCGGTATCGGTGGTAAAATAGGGATTGCCGGTGCCGGCAGAGAAAATCGCCACCGCGCCGTCCTGCAGACAGGCCCGGGCGCGCCGGAAGTCGAAGTCTTCCACCACGCCGGCTATCGCCAGGCCGGAAAAAATGCGGGCGCCCATGCCGGCCTGCCTGAAGGCGTTTTCCAGCGCCAGCGCATTCATGCAGGTGGCCAGCATGCCCATATGGTCGGCGGCAACCCGGTCCATGCTGACTGCCGCCATCTCCCTGCCGCGGAAGATATTACCGCCGCCGATAACCAGTCCTAGCTGGAACCCGCCCGCGAGCACGGCAGACACTTCCGACACCACATGCGCCAGTACCTCTTCACGTATGCCGAAAACACCACCGCCGGCCAGTGCTTCTCCAGACAGCTTCAGCAACAGGCGGCGATAGCTCATGGCAGGCCTGCTTTCAGTCCTCGCCCAGCTGGGCCGCCACTTCCGCGGCGAAATCTTCCTGTTTCTTTTCCACGCCCTCGCCCACCTCGTAGCGTACGAAGCGCAGCACTCTGGCGTTGTTCTGTTCCAGCAGTTTGCCTACGCGGATATCCGGATCCTTGACGAAAGGCTGGCCCGTGAGACAGACTTCATTGATGTATTTGGCAATGCGGCCGCTGATGATCTTTTCGATGATATTGTCCGGCTTGCCGCTGTCCTTGGCCTGGGCGGTAAAGATCTCTTTTTCCTTGTCCAGCATTTGCTGCGGGATGTCTTCCGGTGTCACGCATACCGGCTTGCTGGCCGCGATGTGCATGGCCATATCCCGCCCCAGGGTTTCATCGCCGCCCTCCATTTCCACCACCACGACAATTTTGGCGCCGTGCTTGTAGGAATGGACAGGGTGACCGTTGCCGCCCACCAGTTCAAAGCGGCGCACGCCCATGTTCTCGCCCAGCTTGCCAATCAGTTCCTTGCGTTGCTGCTCAACCGTGGAGCCTTCCATGGGCGCATTCAGCAGGGCATCAAGATCAGATGGCTTTTGCGATAGCGCGATTTGCGCGACAGCATCCGTGTAGGCAATGAAATCATCCGCCTTGGCGACGAAATCGGTTTCGCTGTTCACTTCTACCACCGCAGCAGTCTGGCCGGCGTCGTCGATGGCCAGACCGATCAGGCCCTCGGCGGCGACGCGTCCGGCCTTCTTATCGGCAGCAGCCGCGCCCTTTTTACGCAGGTTTTCTGCCGCCAGGTCGAGATCGCCATCAGCTTCGGTCAGAGCCTTTTTGCAGTCCATCATGCCAACGCCGGTGCGTTCGCGTAATTCTTTCACCATGGATGCGGTGATTGCCATGCTATTTCCTCTGTCTAGTGTTCGGCCTGAAGCGCAACGGGGCTCAGCTCACCCCGGTTACCGCTGCTGCCGGTAAAGAATCGAACCGGGCGAGCCTGCGCCCGCCCTGCCCGGCGTCGAAACCCGGGAATCAACCGACCAGTTTTCTGGCCTGCTCCACCCAGTTTTCCCGCTCGATACGGCCTTTGAAATTCAGCTCGCCGTCAATCCGGGCGATATCCTCGGCGGAAAGTTCGGCAATCTGCCGGAAAGTGTTAATGCCCATGCCTTCCAGCTTGCCCTTGATGACCGGACCAATGCCGTTAATGGTGGTCAGATCATCCGCTGCCTGGTCTTTTCCCGGCTTGGCCTTGGCCGCTTCCGGCTTGGCTTTGGCCGCTTCCGGTTTGGCCTTGGCCGCAGTCCCGGCGGCTTTTTGCGCTGGGCTGGTTTCGGCGGCTGCGGGTTTTTCCGCGGCTGCGGCCGCCGGTTTTTCGCCTTCGCTGTCGGCGCCCTTGCTCTCTGTCGCCAGCAATTCGGCGGCTTCGGCGGCTACCTTCTTGGCCACTTCATCCTCGTCGGAAACCTCGATAAAATCGTCGTCAGGGCGGCTGGTTCTGGCAGTGGCGACAGAATTCCTGCCTTCCAGAACAGCATCGGCAATACCGGCACAATACAGGCGTATGGCGCGTATGGAATCGTCATTGCCCGGAATCACATAGTCCACGTCGTTGGGATTGCAATTGGTATCCACCACGGCAACTACCGGGATATTCAGCTTGCGTGCCTCGGATACCGCAATCTTTTCATTTTCGATATCGATCACGAACAGGGCGTCGGGCAAACCCTTCATATCCTTGATGCCGCCCAGACTGCGTTCCAGTTTTTCACGCTCGCGCTGCAGGGTCAGCTTTTCCTTTTTCACCAGTTTGTCCATGCTGCCGTCCTGCTCCATGGCGATCAGCTCTTCCAGGCGCGTAATGGATGACTTGATGGTTTTGTAATTGGTCAACATGCCGCCGAGCCAGCGGAAATTCACATAGGGCGATCCGCAACGCGTCGCTTCGTCCCTGATCACATTGCGCGCCTGGCGTTTGGTGCCAACGAACAGTATGTTGCCACCCTGCGCAGCCAGCCGGCTCACGAAGTTGTGCGCCTCCTGGTACAGCGGCAGCGTCTGCTCCAGGTTGATAATGTGAATCTTGTTACGCGCGCCAAAAATGTAGGGCTTCATTTTGGGCGACCAGTAGCGGGTCTGATGCCCGAAATGAACGCCGGCTTCAATCATTTGGCGCATATCAATATTACTCATTACAGATGACTCTCCAAAGTCCACAACGATGTGTTCAGGTTATTGCTCTCAGGGCCGCGCCCTGATGATTCAAGCGAAACGGCGGGCTTATACCACAAGCGGCGCACAAGGACAATCCGGAGCGAAGAAAACCGCTCCGTTTTTCACTTATGTTTGGCGGCGGGATATGGCAAACGGTGTGAATTTGATACTCTCACGAACTTGTCTGGCGGAGCGCACAGAAAGGACTGTTGCGCTTTCTCGGCCAGCATAACACAGGTTTACCCATGGCTATTACCATAAAAACACCCGAAGAAATCGACAAGATGCGCGTCGCCGGCCGCCAGGCGGCGCAAGTGCTGGAAATGATTGGACCCCATGTGAAGGCGGGGGTCACTACCGGCGAACTGGACCGGATCTGCCACGATTTCATTGTCAATGATCTCAAGGCGGTGCCGGCGCCGCTGGATTATCATGGCTTCCCGAAATCCATCTGCACCTCGGTAAACCAGCAGGTCTGCCACGGCATTCCCGGTGACAGGGCGCTGAAAAAAGGCGATATCGTCAATCTGGATATCACCATTATCCAGGACGGCTGGCATGGCGACACCAGCAAGATGTTTTTCATTGGCGAGCCGGGCATCCAGGCCAGGCGCCTGTCGCGGGTGTCCTACGAGTGCCTGCTCATGGGTATCGACATGGTCCGGCCCGGCGCCCGTCTGGGCGACATCGGCCACCAGATCCAGACGCATGCGGAAGCCGCCGGTTATTCCGTGGTGCGCGAATATTGCGGCCACGGCATCGGCCGCCAGTTTCATGAAGACCCGCAGATACTGCACTATGG
>JALXFQ010000470.1 GCA_027067235.1 Gammaproteobacteria bacterium | reverse complement strand
AGCCCACCTGGTCCAGCGACAAGCTGGACCAGGTGGGCTACTGGTCGCTGGAAGCCTGGGGCGGCGCCACCTTCGACGCCTGCCTGCGCTTTCTGAAAGAAGATCCGTGGGAGCGCCTGCGCCTGCTCAGACAGGCGCTGCCGAATACGCCCATCCAGATGCTGCTGCGGGGCCAGAATCTGCTTGGCTACCGCCATTACGCCGATGACGTGGTACAGGCCTTTGTTGCAAAAACCGCAGAAGACGGCATGGACGTGTTTCGCATATTCGACGCCATGAACGACCTGCGTAATATCGAAGTCTCGGTGCAGGCGGTCAAGCAAGCCGGCAAACATGCCCAGGGCACTATCTGCTACACCACCAGCCCGGTGCATACCGTGGAGCATTTTGTCGAGCAGGCGGTGGAACTGGAAAAAATGGACTGCGACAGCATCTGCATCAAGGACATGGCCGGCCTGCTCCTGCCGGATGTGTCGAAACAGCTGTTCGAGGCGCTGAACAAGGCGGTCAGCCTGCCCGTACACCTGCATTCCCACACCACCACCGGGGTCGCCAACATCGCCGTGTACAAGGCGGTGGAGGCCGGTTGCCGGCATATTGACACCAGCATCAGTTCTCTGTCCTGGGGCACTTCCCATTCGCCCACCGAGAGTATGGTGGTGGCGCTGCAGGACACGCCCTGGGAAACCGGCCTGGATCTGGCCTTGCTGCAGGAAATTGGCCTGTATTTCTATGACGTGCGCAAGAAATACCGCCAGTATGAAAGCGAATTTACCGGCATCGACACACGCGTGCTGGTGAATCAGGTGCCTGGCGGCATGATTTCCAATCTGTCCAACCAGCTCAGGGAACAGGACGCCCTCAACCGCATGAACGAAGTGCTGGAGGAAATACCGCGGGTGCGCGAGGATCTGGGCTATCCGCCGCTGGTTACGCCCACGTCGCAGATCGTCGGCACCCAGGCCGTGCTGAACGTGCTCACCGGCAAGCGCTACGCCAGCATTACCAACGAGGTCAAGGCCTATCTGGGCGGTCACTATGGGCGCGCGCCCGGCGCGGTCAACGAAGCGGTGCGCAAACTGGCCATTGGCGATGACAAGGTTATCAGCCAGCGCCCGGCGGATCTGATCGCGCCGGAAATGGACCAGCTGCGCGAAGAATTTGCCGATATCGCCCAGTCGGAAGAGGACATACTCACCTGCGCCATGTTCCCCGATGTGGGGCGCAGTTTTTTGCAGGAAAAAGCCGCCGGCGAACTCAGACCCGAGGAGCTGTTGCCGCAGGAACAGAGTGATAGCGGCGACTCCCGGCGCCTGGCGCCGTCCGAATTCAACATCACCCTGCATGGCGAAACCTACCACATCAATATTACCGGCACCGGCCACCGCGCCGAGGAAGAGCGTCCGTTCTACCTGACGGTTGACGGCGTGCCGGAAGAAGTGCTGGTGGAAACCCTCACCGAGATTGCGCCCACCAACGACAGCGCCATGCTGGACGCGCGCAAGACCGGTTCCGGCTCCAGCCGCCCCAGGGCCAGCAAGGAAAGCGACGTGGTCTGCTCCATGCCGGGCACGGTAGTGGAGGTCATGGTGAAGGAAGGCGATTCGGTCAATGCCGGTGACGCAGTGCTGGTCATCGAAGCCATGAAAATGGAAAGCGAGGTCTCGGCCCCGGTCAGCGGCACGGTCAAGGCCGTGCATGTGCAAAAAGGCGACAGCGTCAATCCCGACGAGGCTCTGGTGGAAATTGAATGACGCAGCACCCGCCGCAACTGATACTCGCGTCTTCCTCGCCGTTCCGCCGGGAATTGCTGTCCCGGCTGCAGATTCCGTTCAAAAGCGTCGCGCCGGATATCGATGAAAGCCCGGAACCCGGCGAAACGCCGCAACAGCTGGTGCAACGTCTGGCCGTGGACAAAGCCCGGGCCATCGCCGAACAGTATCCACAGGCGACAGTCATCGGCTCCGACCAGGTGGCGCTGCATGGTGACCGTATCGTTGGCAAGCCCGGCAACCATGACGCAGCCGTGAAGCAGCTGCGCGAGGCCTCGGGCAAGGCGGTCACTCTCCATACCGGCCTTGCCGTGGTGCGCAAGCAGCCGGCGCTGCTCCTCTGCGAGCGGGTTCCGTTTACCGTGGTATTCCGCAAACTCAGCGACAGGCAAATCGAGAATTACCTGAAAAAGGACCGCCCCTACCAGTGCGCCGGCGCGGTCAAGTCCGAATCCCTGGGCGTCGCCCTGTTCGAGCGCTTTGAAGGCGAGGATCCCAGTGCGCTGATTGGTCTGCCGTTGATCCGGCTGGTCAGGATGCTGGAGCAGGCCGGCATCGAAATCATCTGACCTTCAGCCCGGCTTCCATTCCGCCGGCGGCAATTGCAGAAAATAGCCGGCATCCACCAGCAGGCGCCGCACTTCCTTCACGTCTGCCTGCACCAGCTTGCGCTGGTCATGCAGTTCCAGCTCCATCACATAGTCCAGTTCGCCCACCAGTTGCCGTAACTGTGCCGGCACGGCATCGAATACGTCCTTCTCGGGAACGTAAAGGTAGGTCTCGGCCTTGCGCCTGGAGCGGTAGATATGACAGATCACGGGGCCGATTATAGGCGTCATTCGCGCAGACACAAAAAAACCCTCCCGCCCTGCGGCGAGAGGGTTGTTTGCCGGCAAAACCGCGGCTTCAGGCCTTTTCGTCCACCTTGCCCGAAACCCGGAATACAAACTGCCCGTCCTCGGCGTCCACCTGCACGATATCGCCCGGCGAAAAATCGCCGGCCAGCAGTTTCTGCGCCAGTGGATTCTCGATCTCGGCCTGGATCGCCCGCTTCAGCGGCCTTGCGCCGTAGACCGGGTCAAAGCCTTCTTCCGAGATCAGATCGACGGCCGCTTCGGTCACATCCAGGTCCATATCCTGCTCACGCAGACGCTTGCGCAGATTCTCCAGCTGTATGCCGGTAATCTTGCGAATCTCTTCCTGGCCCAGCGGACGGAACACCACAGACTCATCCAGACGGTTGATGAACTCCGGCCGGAAATGACCGCCCACCACTTCCATCACCGCCGTTTTCATGGCTTCGTAGTCGCCGGTTTTCGCCATTTCCTGAATCAGGTTGGAGCCCAGATTCGAGGTCATGATGATGACCGTATTGCGGAAGTCCACGGTACGGCCCTGGCCGTCAGTCAAACGCCCGTCATCCAGCACCTGCAGCAGGATATTGAACACATCCGGATGCGCCTTTTCCACTTCATCCAGCAGGATGACTGAATAAGGCTTGCGTCGCACCGCTTCGGTCAGATAGCCGCCTTCCTCGTAGCCCACATAGCCC
>JALXFQ010000469.1 GCA_027067235.1 Gammaproteobacteria bacterium | reverse complement strand
CGCCGGTTCCCCGCTGGCGATGACCTGCACATCATTCAACCAGATGCTGACATCAGCGATATTCAGCTCGGAAACCGGCGCGCGGCCCACCGCCGCCAGGATTCGGCCCCAGTTGGGATCGGAGGCAAAACAGGCTGTTTTCACCAGCGGCGATTCCGCCACTGCGTAGGCCACCGCTTCGGCATCCGAAACCGAGCCAGCGCCCGCCACCTCCACGGTAATGAATTTGGTCGCGCCTTCACCATCTCGGGCAATGGCTTGCGCCAGCTCGGTCATTACTTCTTTCAGCGCCTGGTCAAACGTGTCCATGCCATTGTCCGCAGTCACTCGCACGCCGCTCTGGCCGGTGGCCATCAGCACACAGGCATCATTGGTGGAAGTGTCGCCGTCGACCGTGACCCTGTTCAGGGAAACATCTGCCGCCGACTGCAGACTGGTCTGCAACAGGCTGCGATCCATTTCGGCGTCTGTGGCAATGAAAGCCAGCATGGTCGCCATGTCCGGCCGGATCATGCCCGCACCCTTGCACATGCCGCTGATGGTAATGATTTCACCATTCAGCTGAATCTGACGAGAGCTGGTTTTGCTCACCAGGTCGGTGGTCAGTATCGCCCGCGCCGCGTCTTCCCAGCCATTTTCCGCCAGAGCGCCGACCAGCTCCGGCATGACCTTGTCGAACTGGTCCAGCGGCAGGCGCTGACCGATAACGCCGGTGGAAAAAGGCAGTACCTGGTGCGCATTGACACCGGTTTCACGCGCCACGAATTCACAGCAGAGTTCGGCATCGGCAAGGCCGGCCTCGCCGGTGCCGGCATTGGCATTCCCGGCATTCACAAGCAAATAACGCGGCTGCGCATGGGACAGATGCAGTCGGGACAGTTGCACTGGCGCGGCGCTGAACCGGTTACGCGTAAAAACCGCAGCCACGCTGGTACCTTCCGCACATTCGATCAGCGCGACGTCCGGCCGCGGCGGGTCGTAGATCCCGGCGCTGGCGGCCGACAGCCGAATACCGGGAACCGGGTGAACCATCAGCTCAACTTGCCGTGGCAATGCTTGTATTTCCTGCCCGAACCGCAGGGACAGGGTTCGTTGCGTCCGATTTTCCTGCCGTCGCGGACAAACGGTTTGGCGGTTGTTTCCGCCACCGGGGCAGCCGCATCGGCCTCGGCGGCGTCGCCGTACAACCAACCGCCCTGTTCAGCCTGCGCTTCGGCATCCGGGTGCTGAAATTCCATATCGCCCTGTTCGGCCATCTGCGCATCCAGCGCGTCTACATCTTCTTCGGTCTGCAGTTGCACCCGCATGAGCATGGTGGTCACTTCCTGCTTGATGCGCTCCAGCATGTCGGTAAACATGGCGAAGGCTTCGCGCTTGTATTCTTCCTTGGGATTTTTCTGGGCGTAGCCGCGCAGGCCCACGCCCTGACGTAGATGATCCATCGCCGCCAGATGTTCCTTCCACAGAGTGTCAACCGTCTGCAGCGTGACCGCTTTTTCCAGGTGGCGCATGATTTCCGTTCCGTAGCGGGCCTCTTTTTCGTCGTAGACGGCCTGCAGCGCGGCAAGCACCCGCTCGCGCAGGGTTTCCTCATGCAGATCATCGTCTTGTTTCAGCCACCGGGCAACCGGCACTTCCACGCCATATTCCCTCAGCAGCACCTGTTCCAGGCCTTCCACGTCCCACTGTTCTTCCAGACTTTGCGGCGGGATGTACTCGTCGATCAGGCCGTTGACCACTTCTTCGCGGATCTGTTTGACGTTTTCGGAAATGTCGTCCACTTCCATCAGACTGTTGCGCTGCTCGTAGATGACCTTGCGCTGATCATTGGCAACGTCGTCGTATTCCAGCAATTGCTTGCGCATGTCGAAGTTACGGCCCTCGACCTTTTTCTGCGCGTTTTCAATGGCCTTGTTGACCCACGGGTGCTCGATCGCTTCGCCTTCCTCCATGCCCAGCTTCTGCATCAGGCCGGCAATGCGTTCGGAACCGAAGATACGCATGAGATTGTCTTCCAGAGACAGATAGAACCGGGTCGAGCCGGGGTCGCCCTGGCGACCGGAACGGCCGCGCAGTTGATTGTCGACGCGACGGGATTCGTTTCTTTCGGTGCCGATGACATGCAGGCCGCCAGCGGCAATGACCGCTTCGTGATCTTTCTGCCATTGCGCCTTGGCTTGCTCGGCCTTGTCAGGGTCATCAATACCCTCTGCCTTCATGCGCATTTCCCAGTTGCCGCCGAGCACGATATCGGTGCCCCGGCCCGCCATGTTGGTGGCGATGGTCACAGCTCCCGGCGCGCCGGCCTGGGAAACAATCAGCGCCTCACGCTGATGGTGCTTGGCGTTCAGGACTTCGTGCTCGATACCTTCCTTGTGCAACATGGCGGACAGCAGTTCCGATGTTTCAATGGAAGCGGTACCCACCAGCACTGGCTGGTTTTTTGCCTTGCGCGCCTTGATGTCGTCCAGAATCGCCTGGAATTTTTCTTCCGCCGTGCGATAAATCTGATCCGGCGCATCTTCGCGCGCCTGCGGCACATTGGTCGGTATCACCACCACTTCCAGATTGTATATCTGCATGAATTCAGGCGCTTCCGTATCGGCCGTGCCGGTCATGCCGGCCAACTTGTCGTACAGTCTGAAATAATTCTGGAAAGTAATCGACGCCAGGGTCTGGTTTTCCTTCTGGATCTGCACGCCTTCCTTGGCTTCCACGGCCTGGTGCAGGCCTTCGGACCAGCGCCGCCCGGGCATCATGCGGCCGGTGAATTCGTCGACTATCACTATCTCGCCGTCGCGCACGATATAGTCCACTTCACGCCGGAACAGGCTGTGCGCGCGCAACGCCGCGTGCACATGATGCATCAGTGAAATGTTGCCCAGATCATACAGGTTGCCGCCCTCTTCCAGAAGACCGGCCTGCTGCAACAGCTGCTCGACATGCTCGTGACCCAAGTCGGTCAGAAACACCTGCCTGGCCTTTTCGTCCACGTAGTAGTCACCGGTGTCTTCGCCGTCTTCCGGCGTTTCGTCTTCCTGGCGCGTCAGGCGCGGAATGATGTCGTTGATCTTGACGTACAGGTCGGTGCTGTCCTCGGCCGGTCCGGATATGATCAGCGGCGTGCGCGCTTCGTCGATAAGTATGGAGTCCACTTCGTCGACGATGGCGTAATTCAGCTTTCTCTGCACCCGGTCTACCGCGCGAAACGCCATATTGTCGCGCAGATAGTCGAAACCGTATTCGTTATTGGTGCCATAGGTGATGTCGGCGGCATAGGCTGCCCGTTTGGTTTCCTGGTCCTGGCCGGAAATAATCACGCCGAT
>JALXFQ010000468.1 GCA_027067235.1 Gammaproteobacteria bacterium | reverse complement strand
TTGATTTCGGCCGAACCGCCGAGAAAGTTTTCCGCCAGTTTGCGTGTTGCGCTGTTGGTCAGCAGCGGCTTGTACAGCGTTCTTTCCTCCATGTCGAGATGCTCGTTGACAGCATTGACGTACTGGAAAAACAGCTTGCAGGTAATATCCGCATCACACATCTGCCGGTCCCTGATCAGAAACGACAGCACATTGGCCATTTCACCAATTCGATGGTTTTGTTCGTAAAGGGTGTCAAAATCAGTCATGTCCATCTCCTGCTGGATATTTTGTCCGGAATGCCGTCTACTGTACGGGTTTATTTACTACGATCCCACTGGCCCGGCAATCTTATGCCACAAGGATATGACGGAAAAACGGTAAAAGATTTGATCTGGGTCAGCAGCGCGGTATTTAGCTGAGAATAAGATGAGCGAACTCTTGTAAAAAACATGGATCATAGCAATCTACATTGCGGACTGACTGACACTGGAGGATTACCCATGAAACTACGCAACACCCTGGCCACAGCCGCCGCCCTTGCTTCCATCACCGGCGGCGCTGCCGTAAGCGGCCACACCAGTGGCGCCACATCATGGCTGGATGCGGTCATTGCACCGGCTGTCGCCGGTGATAACTATGGCCGCCGGCCACGCCATATGCGCCGGCGAATGCCACCGGCCGCATCCTACGATTCGCCGCTGGACGACATGCAGCGCATGATGGAATACATGCGCCGGCAGGAAGCGATGCTGACCCGCAAGATGCAGCAGTTGCAGCAGGAAATGGATCGCGAAATGGCCCGCCAGGAGGACGGCCGCCATTCGCTGCACATGCAGCAAAACCTGTCCATTCCGGCGGTGAAGATCGACGAAGACGAGAACAACTATCTGGTAACGGTCAACATGCCGGACGCTGACAAGCCTTCCATCAAGCTGAAACTGGAAGGATCGGTACTCAGTATCGGCGCCAGCAAGAAAATGCAGAAAACGAAAAAGGGCGATGGCGTGTATGTGTCTGAATCCGCGTCCAGCAGCGTTATCCGCAGCATCACCCTGCCGGGGCCGGTACAACAGAACAACATGCGCGCTGACTACCGTGACGGCAAGCTGCTGGTCGTCATCCCCAAGGCCAAAAATTCATCCTGACCAGATGAAGTGCTGTCTGTCTTGAGCAGACGCTTCGCAAACACCCGGCGGCCTCATACAGGAGGCCGCTTTTATTTTTCGCCGGATTGCACCAGCAGCGCCATAACCTCGCGCCAGCCCTGCTCCGCCTGCGGCCCGGCCTGCCGGAACACCGCGGCGAAGCGCTTGCGCTGATCGCCGCTCAGCTCGCTCTCCAGCCCTGCGCCCGCGCGTGTCAATGACAAGCGCTTGATGCGTCGATCCCGCGTATCGCGGGTGGTTGCCACAAGGCCATCGTCGATCAGCCGTTTCAGAGGCCGGTGCAGATACTGTTTGCTGACACGCATGACAGCCAGCAATTCGTTGACGCTGCACCCGGAATTACGCCCGATAAAATACAGAATACGGTGATGCACGCGTGAATAACCCAGCTCCGCCAGACGCTGGTCGGGCCGGGCCACCAGCGCGCGAAAACCGAAATGCATGGCTTCCAGCGCGTGGTTGAGCTGCTGCTCCCGTGTTTTTTGGTCAACCATATTGACATTATACCGGCGCCTGCCCGAGAATATAAGTCAATATCATTGACTCTTATGGTGAGATCATGGCAAATGGCCTGTGCTGGCTCGACGGCGAGATCATGCCGGTGGAGCAGGCCCGCATCCCGGTGCTGGATCACGGCCTGCTGTACGGCGACGGCGTGTTCGAGGGCATCCGCTTCTACCACGGCACGGCCTTCCGGCTGGAGGCGCATCTGCGCCGGCTGCGGGCTTCCGCGCGAGCCATCGGGCTGGACGTGCCGTGGACAGCCAGCTTTATCACCGCCGCCATCGGCGAGCTGATCGACGCCGCCGCAACTGCTGATGGCTATCTCCGTCTCATCATCACCCGTGGCGTCGGCCGGCTGGGCATTGATCCTTCCCGCTGCGTCAATCCGGCTTTAATCATCATCGCCGACACGCTGGAACTGGTCAGCCCGAAAATCCGCAAACGCGGCGCCTCACTCATCATTGCTGCAACCCGGCGTCTGCCGCCCGACGGACTGGACCCGCGCATCAAGAGTCTGAATTACCTGAATCACATACTGGCGCGGATCGAGGCCAATCATGCGCAAGCAGATGAAGCCATACTGCTGAACCAGCATGGTCACGTGGCCGAAGGCAGCGCCGATAATGTTTTTGTTGTGCGCAACAGCGAACTGCTGACGCCACCGGCCAGCGACGGCGCGCTGGCCGGCATTACGCGTGAAGTGATACTGGAGCTGGCGCGGGATAACGGCATCCCTGCCCGCGAAGTCACGCTGGCGCCGTACGATCTGTACACGGCGGACGAGTGCTTTCTCAGCGGCACCGGCGCGGAACTGATACCGGTGCGGGACATCGACGGCCGGCAAACAGCCGCCTGCCCCGGCATTATATACAAAAAGCTCGCCGCAGCTTTCCGCGCGCTGGTTGCGGAGCGGGGACGATAGCCGCTACTGGCGGGCGGTGCTGGCGCAGCCGGCTTTTCAGTCGCCCTTGCCCAGCTCCATCACCTCGTCCGCGCCGCTCCAGTCGAACTGATCCTTCCACGCGGCGGTATCGCCATCGCCCACATGCAGCAGCACCAGCGTCTTGCCGTCTGCCACCGCCTGATGCAGTTGTTGCAGTTTTTCCTCGGGAATGCCGGCTGCGTGAAGGCTTTTTGCCAGACTGGTGAGGACCGCGCCGCCAGCCATGAGCCCCGCGCCGACACCCGCGCCCAGCGCAGCGCCGGCGATGGCGTCCAGTATCGGCCCGGCGGCCAGCAACGGCCCAACCCCGGGGATGAATACCAGCCCTGCCGCGCCTGCCAGCAGGCCGCCCACAGCGCCCCAGAGCGCGCCCTGCTCGCCCCAGACCTTGACCCGCTCTTCGTCGTCTTTATAAACAATACCGAACGGGTCGTCGCCGGTGCCACCGGCCTTGTGCAAAAGGGAAACCCTGTCCATGGGAAAGTCGCGGTCGGCCAGTTCTTCCACCAGTTTTACCGCCCTGTCGTGGTCGGAATAGATGGCGGCAATGAGTTTTTCGCCGCTCATGACGCCTCCACCTCCACATGAAATTCGGTGCCGCCACATTTCGGGCAGGGCGGTACGCGGCCAGGTTTGTTGAAATGCAGTTTTTCGCCGCATTGATTGCACACCAGCACGCCCGGTTCGACTATCTGTCCGGTATGTACTCTGGCCTGCTCCAGCTCGATTTGCAGTCGGGTAAGGTCAACCACTTCTTTATCGGCCGCCGCCTGGAACAGTTCCATCAGCTCCATTTTGATCAGGCCGCTTTCAAAGCCGACCCAGTCTTTCAGCTCGCCGCCGGTTTTGTCCATCCAGGCAGCGGCGTCGGTCAGGTCGCGCTTGAGGATTTCGCCCAGCCGGTCGGCTTCTTCCTTCTCCAGCTCGCCCAGTTCAACGGCTTTTTGCTTCGCCGCGTCGATCATGCGCTGGATCAGCGGCTCGGCCTTTTCTCTGGCCTCGTGCGCAGCCTGTTTCGCTTCTTCCAGCCCGGCCAGAACCCGCTCCAGCATCAGCTCGTAGGCGTCACCGAAAACATCCAGAGGGTCATCATACTGTTTTTTCTTCATGGCTTTGCTCCACGAGTGATTATTGCCTGTTACATCGGGGCGGCAACGCGCCCTGGCAAGACGCCTCACATGATTTTCAGCGCCATGTCCTCCAGCGAATTGGCGGCCATGTGAATACGCCGCGCCAGATCCTTGATCTGAATCAGCGCCTGCTGGTGCACCAGATAGGCCTTGATGTCGCCCTGATTCAGTTTTTGCGCGCCGTGGTGGGCACACATTTCCACCACATCGTCATAGGCATCATGAATGCGATCGAGCAAATGGCCAATGTTGTTGACTTCCCTGCGCGGCAGCAGCACCAGGCATTCCTGCAGCAAGTCCGGCATGGCGACCAGCACATCCAGCACGTCGCGGTACTGGTCGAGGCCGCTGGCGTGGTACACCTGCACTTCGGTGGCCAGATGCTTGAGGCTGAGGGCGATCCAGTCCAGATGGATGATCATGCGATAGATGGATTCGCGGTCATACTGGGTAATCAGCACATTCAGCAGTTTTTTCAGGTTCTCGCTTTTTATCTGGCGCGCGGTTGTGCCCTTGCTCTTGATGTCTTCGAGCAGTTCAGTGTCGCCTTCCACGCACACCGCGTACAGATCCAGGGTCATTTCCCGACCCACGGCGAGCTGCTTTTGCAGGGCGCGGTCAAAATCGACTTCCTCCGGCAGGAGGTATTTCTTGATGAATCCCATCATGATGTTGCTCCGAATAATTTCACCAGTATGGCACAGTAAAGCCAGCCCAGCGCGATGGAAGTGGGCACATTCAACATCCAGCCGCCAACAATACCGGCTGCAGTGCGCCAGCGCACATGGCGCGGTTTTTCCGCCGCCCCCACGCCCAGCAGGGTTGCCGTGACCACCTGCGAAGTGGAAGTGGGCGCGCCGATGGCGGTCGCCACCGTGTTGACCAGAGACGAACCGAGCTGATCGGCCACGGAATGAATCAGGCGTACCCGGATCAGGCCGAAGCCCAGGGTCTTGATGATGCTCCAGCCACCAAACACGGTGCCCAGCGTAATCGACGTGGCGCACAGCAAAATGGCCCAGTCGGGGATGGTCAGCGTCGTCGTGTGGCCGCTGGCCAGCAGCATCATGCCGATAATGGCCATGCCTTTTTGCGCGTCATTGGCGCCATGGGAAAAACCCAGCCAGGCGACGCTGAAATATTGCGTCGCGACAAACAGGCCGCGGGAACGCGCGGTGAGATGTTTTGACACGGTAAACAGCACTTTCATCAACAGGAAGCCAATGAGCAGGCCGAGAAACGGCGAGGCGAACAGCCCCGCGACCACTTTGGCGACGCCTTCGAGACGGCCGTCGTGCAGCGCCTCGAAGCCCCAGTTGATGTGCCCGGAACCGACGGCGTAAAGCCCCGCGCCCACCAGTCCGCCCGCCAGCGAATTGGACGAAGACGAGGGAAAACCCAGCTTCCATGTCACCAGGTTATAGCTCACCGCGGCCACCAGCGCGGCAATGACGACCAGCTCGCCGACGATAGCCGAGGCCTGTTTGATATCCACGAAACTGCCGACAGTATCGGCCACTGCCAGACCCGCGAGGAAAGGACCGAGCAGGGTAAACAGACTGACGACGCCGATGGCCGCCGACGGCTTCATGGCGCGGGAAGCGATGGCGGTCGCCACCATGTCGGCGGCATCGTGGAATCCGTTGGTGAAATCAAAGATCGCCACGGTAATGACGACAATGACCAGCAGGACGTTGATCAGGTCCATCGGCGTCTGGCCTGGTCCGTTACCGGCATGGCGCCGGGGAGCATCCACGGTAGCGGTAGCGGCTGCGGGGATTGATACACAGGCAACTCATGGCAACCCGCATCGGCGCAATACACGGTTTCGGTCAGCGCTTTTTGTTCTCCACCGCCAGCACCACCGGAAGGGTCTTGATCACTGTGTCCGGGTTCAGGCTCATGGAATCAATGCCGGTCTGCACCAGAAATTCAGCCATTTCCGGATAATCCGAAGGCGCCTGCCCGCACAGCCCGGAATGCACGCCGTTGCGCTTGCAGCCTTCTACCGCGAGGCGAATCATTTCTTTCACACCATCATCGCGCTCGTCGTAATCAAAGGCGACGATCTCTGAATCGCGATCGACGCCGAGGGTGAGCTGGGTAAGGTCGTTGGAGCCGATGGAAAAGCCGTCGAACAGTCTGGCGAAGGCGTCGATCTGGATAACATTGTTGGGGATTTCGCACATCACGTACACCTGCAGCTCATTCCTGCCGCGCTCGAGGCCGTATCTGGCCATGGTCTCGAGCACTTTCCTGCCTTCCTCCACACGGCGGCAGAACGGCACCATGAGTTTGACATTGGTCATGCCCATGTCGTCACGCACTCGCTTCATGGCGGCGCATTCCATGGCAAAGGCTTCCTCGAAATCCGGGTGCGTATAACGCGCCGCGCCGCGAAACCCGATCATGGGGTTGGATTCTTCCGGCTCGAACTCGCGACCACCCAGCATGGTGGCGTACTCGTTGGTTTTGAAGTCGGACAGCCGCACCACCACCGGCTTCGGGTAGAACGCCGCCGCGATAGTGCCAACGCCCTCGGCCAGACGCTGAATGAAAAATTCCTCGTTGCTGGCATAGCCGCGCGTGAGCTTTTCGATCTGCCTGCGCGCTTTCTTCTTCACCCTGTCCGGGTGCAGCAAGGCCATGGGGTGCGCCTTGATGTATTCGTTGATGATGAATTCCATGCGCGCCAGACCCACGCCGTTATTGGGCAGGAAGCTGGTTTTGAAGGCAATTTCCGGGTTGCCGAGGTTCAGCATGATTTGCGTTTTCGGCATCTCCACTTCGCCGAGGTCGGTGCGGATCACTTCAAACGGCACTTCGCCGGGATACACGCGCCCCACATCACCCTCGGCACAGGAAACCGTCACCGTGGCCTCATCCCGCACCTTTTCCGTGGCGTTGCCACAACCCACCACCGCCGGAATGCCCAGCTCGCGCGCGATGATCGCCGCGTGGCAGGTGCGGCCGCCGCGGTTGGTGACGATGGCGGCGGCAATCTTCATTACCGGCTCCCAGTCCGGGGTGGTGGTATCGGATACCAGTACTTCTCCGGCCTTGAACCTGTGCAGCCCGGACAGCTCGGTAATCACGCGGGCTTCGCCGCTGGCGGCGCGACCACCCACCGCGCGGCCGGTCACCAGCGGCTTTGGCGTCTTGCCAGTAATGCGAAATTCCTCCAGCACCGCGCCGACTTTCTGCGACGCCACGGTTTCCGGGCGCGCCTGCACCATGTACAACTCGCCATCCAGCCCGTCCTTGGCCCATTCCATGTCCATGGGCTTGTCATAACCGGCCTGCGCGCTGTAGTGCTTTTCCACCTTGATGGCGTAGTCCGCCAGCTTCAGCACATCCTCGTCGGAAATGCAGTAGCGCTGGCGATCCGCCTTTGGCGTCGGCACATTGCGCACCGGCTCGCGGGTGCGGCCGTGGCGGTAAATCATCTTGATCTTCTTCTCGCCCAGATTGCGCCGCAGCACGGCGCGATAGCCTTTCTCGTAGGTGGGCTTGTGCACATAGAACTCGTCCGGGTCCACCGCGCCCTGCACCACGTTTTCACCCAGACCGTAGGCGCCGGTTATGAACACCACATCGCGGAAACCGGTTTCGGTGTCGATGGAAAACATGACGCCGGACGAAGCCAAGTCCGAACGCACCATTTTCATCACGCCCACAGACAGGCCGATCCTGAAATGATCAAAACCCTGGTCGATACGGTAATGGATGGCGCGGTCGGTAAACAGACTGGCGAAACAGCGCTTGCAGGCGTCGAGATACTCGGCCTCGCCGCTGATATTTAGATAGGTATCCTGCTGGCCGGCGAAACTGGCGGTGGGCAGGTCTTCCGCCGTGGCCGAACTGCGGATGGCAACGCTCATTTCCTCGCCGTATTCGTCCAGCAACTGTCGATAAGCCGCCAGCATTTCAGCGCGCAGGTCATCCGGCAGCGGCGCGGAATAAACGATATCCCGCGCTTTCGCCGCCCGCCGTGCCAGATCCTGCACATCGTCGGGGTCCAGGTCGTCCAGCGCTTCATGCAGCCTGTCCCAGGCCCCGGCCTGATCCAGCGTGTAGCGATAGGCCTGCGCGGTAACAGCAAAGCCGTTCGGCACCTTGATGCCCTGCGGCGTCAGCTCGCGATACATTTCGCCCAGCGACGCATTTTTGCCGCCTACCAGAGGAATGTCTTCGATGGTCAGCGATTCAAAAAAGCGGATATAGGCATAGTCAGCCATGGGAGTTCTCCTACAGGTGGTGGAACGCGGCGGTTATTATGCTTATCTGGTCAGGCCGCCAGCTTTTTTATACACTCAGCATTCCGTACAACTGATCCTTCAGCAGCAAGCGTTTTTTCTTCAGGGTTTCCAGATACTCATCGGTGGTCGGCTCCACATCGTTCTCGATGCGGCGTATGCGATGTTCCAGCTCGTGATATTCATCGAACAAGCGCGAAAAATGATGATTATGTACCTTGAGTTCGTGGATCCGCTCCCGGTGCTCCGGAAATTCATGAATCAGATCGTGTTTCTCTCCAAGCATGCAAGACTCCTTGAATGTTATTCCAGACTGGCAACAGTGTACGTCCATCCAGCCCTCGGGTGAGTGATAAATGTCAAGCCGGGCGAAATCCATTGAGCGATACACCAGGCATCCTGCTCGAACTTTATCATGCTTTGCACCCAAGCCGTGTACGCCATCGCCGGCCATGGTCTGGTCGATTTGCGCCCTGCTTTGCGCTAACGAACCGACGCCGCTTTGCTTCGCAAGAATACCCGCGGATTTTCAACCCAATGGCGAACGCGGTCGAGGTGGTACATCGCCAGCTCCGCAAACTGCGCTGTTATGCGCTTGCTGTCACCAATGGTTGGACATGCTGCTTGGGTTTGTGGAGCGATAGATCATGAGTTGCCTGGAGATTGAGCCAGAACTCGGGCGACGTATTAAACGCCTCTGAAAGCAACCAGGCGGTATCAGGAGAAACTCCCCTTTTCCCCCTGATTATCTCATTAACCCTTTGAACCGGAATACCAATATGCGCTGCCAACGCTTTTTGGGTCAAACCGAGTGGCTCGATATACTCTTTAAGTAAAATAACCCCTGGATGGGTTGCTATTCTGTTAGTAGGAATCATTCTCTATCTCCGCAGCTTAATTTCAGTGGTAATCAATAATTTGTACATCGTGGGCGCTCGAATCTTGCCACCTGAACACAATACGCCATTGATTGTTGATACGAATGCTATGGAAACCTGCAAAATCCCCTCTCAACAGTTCCAACCGGTTCCCGGGAGGAGATTTCAAATCATCCAGAGACCGTGCCGCATTGAGAACATCCAACTTGTACAGTGCTACCTCTTTGATTTGATTCGGTATTCGCCTCGCTTTGCTACTCGAAACACCGTTAAAAAAATCAGACGTTGCTCGACTTCCAAAAGAAACTATCATGCATCCAGATTAACGCATTCACGGATACCGTGCAATCATGTTTTTTTACGCACAACGAGCCAGTAGAAAAACCCGAATAAAAGAAGCGTATACCCTCGAACGCCCAGCAGCTATACACCCTGTTTGCCATGGCGAATCTTTATCAATTCCGGCGCAAGCCGGCACGACCGGGGGAGAGTTGCGCCCAAAAAGGCGGAAACCGCGGAAAAAATGAACGAAATGGGGAAAATAACGCCCTGAGCGCTTCAAAACCCGGATTTCGGGCCGGGAATCAGTGGGTGGTAGGGTTGTTCAGAGATTCCCTTACCGGATTGGGAGGGGTTTTTCAGAGGCTCTTAAGAAACAGAGAGAGGAACGAGGAACGGCGCTTTTTTCTGTCCATGCGCATGAAATTGTTAAGGAACCTCTGAAAAACCCCGTCCCATCCGGTAAAATACAGCAATCAGCGTGAAGCACCGTAACCACCAACCTGAAGACAAGGATCAAGCCATGGATC
>JALXFQ010000467.1 GCA_027067235.1 Gammaproteobacteria bacterium | reverse complement strand
GAGTACTGACGGCGCAATTCGGCGACCGCAGCGTCAGAACCCGGATCTGTTCCCTCGCTATCGACGACCCCGACCACCTGCTCCCATGGATCATTTCGAATACAAAAACGGTGAGCTGCACGCCGAGGATGTACCTGTCGCGCGCATCGCGCAGGAAACCGGCACACCGGTCTATATCTATTCCCGCGCCACGCTGGAGCGCCACTGGCATGCTTTCGATAACGCTTTTGGCGATTACCCGCATCAGATCTGCTACGCGGTAAAAGCCAATTCCAGTCTGGCGGTGCTGAATCTGTTTGCCCGCCTCGGCTCCGGTTTCGATATAGTCTCCGGCGGCGAACTGGAGCGCGTGTTGCGCGCCGGCGGCGACCTGGCCAAAGTGGTTTTTTCCGGCGTGGGTAAATCTGCCGACGAAATCCGTCGCGCCCTGGACGCCGGCATTCAGTGTTTCAATGTGGAATCGGAATCCGAGCTGCAACGCATCAGCGATATCGCCACCGATATGAACAGGATGGCGCCCGTTGCCCTGCGCGTGAATCCGGACGTGGACGCTAAAACACACCCCTATATCGCTACCGGCCTGGCCACCAGCAAGTTCGGTATCGATATAGAGCGCGCGCCCGAAGTCTATGCGCAAGCCGCAAGCCTGCCCGGTATCGATATCGTCGGCGTGGACTGCCACATCGGTTCGCAGCTGACCGAAGTCGCGCCCTTTCTCGACGCGCTGGACCGCGTGCTGGCGCTGGTGAATACCTTGCAGGATCAGGGCGTCGAGCTCGGACATATTGACCTCGGCGGTGGACTCGGTATCCGCTACCACGACGAACAGCCGCCGTTGCCGGATGAACAGGCAGCCGCCATCACCCGGCGCCTGAAAGAATCCGGCGTGACTCTGCCCATCCACATCGAACCGGGCCGCGCCATTGCCGGCAACGCCGGCATACTGGTCACCCGCGTCGAGTATCTGAAGCGCAACGGACAGAAAAATTTCGCCATCGTCGACGCCGCCATGAACGATCTCATGCGCCCGGCGCTGTACCAGGCGTACCACGACATCGTGGCAGTGCAGCCGCGTGACGGCAACGCCGAAAGCTGGGACATCGTCGGGCCGGTATGTGAAAGCGGCGACGTGCTGGGCACAGGCCGCGACCTGAGGCTGGAGCAGAACGACCTGCTGGCGATACGCTCGGCGGGCGCCTACGGCTTCAGCATGAGCTCCAATTACAACAGCCGGCCGCGAGCGGCGGAAGTCATGGTGGATGGCGACCGTTTCAAGACCATAAGAAAGCGCGAAACGCTGGACGATCTGCTGGCCGCGGAAACCTTGCTCTGACGGCCGCGCCGGCGCGCCATGACCGGGTTCAAATGATTGCGCCAGTCATTTCACCGGCAATCCGGCCTTGCGCCAGGCCAGAAAACCTTCGTTGTAATTTTTCACCTGGGTGTAACCCATCTTCTGCAAAGTCTCCGCCGCCAGGGTGCTGCGCAAGCCACCGCCGCAATACAAAACAATGGGCGTGTCTTTGCTGGTTGCCCTGTTTTCGATACGGAACTCCAGCCAGCCGCGCGGCACATTGATATTCTGCGGCGCGTCAATCGCTCCGCCCATGCTCCTGATTTCCGACGGCGTGCGCACATCGATCAGCACCACGCCAGGATTCGAGACCAGCAGTTTCTTCAGCGACGGCGTGTCGATATCAGTCACATGTTCATGCGCAGCCTTGAGCCATTCCCCGGACGAGATGACACCTTCCACATCGGCCAGCACCGGCTGGGTCAGGGCAAGGGCGGCCAGCGCCGCCGGAAGATACGGTTTTTTCATGACAAGTCCTTGATATGACGAATGATTGAAAACTCGGGTACAATGCGGGCGGGTGGAAAACCCGGCATTCCGCCCCATATAACCCGGACAAGATAACACAATCACAGGTTCACTCGCATGGCCAAAGTCACCATTCAACCATCCGGCAAATCTTTTCAGGTGGAAGCGGACGAGACCATACTCGATGCCGCGCTGCGCCAGGACGTGGTACTCGCCTATGGCTGCCGCTCGGGGCAATGCGGCACCTGCAAATCAGGCTTGCTGCAAGGCGAGGTTACCTACGACGACCCGGACAGCCTCGGTATCGACGCCGCTGAATTGGCCGCAGGCGCGGTACTGACCTGCCAGGCGAAGCCGCTGGGCGATGTGGTGATCGAAGCCAGAACCGTGGACGCGGTGGCTGATCTGGAAGTACGTACACTGCCGGCGCGGGTCAGGCGTATGCGCAAGTTCAGCGATGATGTCATGGGTGTGTGGCTGCAGTTGCCTGCCAATCAACGCATACAGTTTCTCGCCGGCATGTATCTGGAAATACTGCTGAAGAACGGCGAAACCCGTGCTTTTTCCATGGCCAATGCGCCGGAAGACGATGAACTGATCGAGCTGCATATTCGCCATGTGCCAGGCGGGCTGTTCACCGACCATGTGTTCAACAAGATGCGGGAAAAGGATTTGCTGAAAATTCGCGCGCCGCTGGGAACATTTTTTCTGCGCGATGACGACCGGCCCATTGTTTTCATGGTCGGCGGCACCGGCTTTGCTCCGGCCAAAAGCATCATCGAACACCTGATCCACCAGCAGTCGGCACGCCCGCTGCACCTGTTCTGGGGAGCGCGCGCGGCATCCGATCTGTATCTGGATGAATTGCCGCGGCAATGGACCGAAACCCTGCCGGGGTTTGAATACACGCCCGTGCTGTCAGAGCCCGATGACAAAGACGACTGGAAAGGTGAAACCGGCTGGGTGCACGAAGCGGTGGTCAGGCGATATCCCGATCTGGCGCATCATGATGTCTACGCCTGCGGCCCGCCGCCGATGATCGAGGCCGCCCGCAAACTGTTCCCCGAACACGGCCTGAACGAAGACCGGCTGTTTTTTGACTCTTTCGAGTTTGCGCCAAAAAAATAACGCTTTACTGAGCGCCGCTTCCCAGGTAGCGGCGTTCGATGGAAGCCAGTCGCGACAGATATTTCAGCGGATTGTATTTGTTCCCGGGCGGGTCGCGGTATTCGTTGAATTTGACGCGAATCTGATAGCGGTAACTCTTGCCGGGGTTGATCACCATACCCGCCACCTTGCCTTTGACCAGCACCCGTTTCTGCAGCCCCGGCACCAGCATCTGCAGAGTAATATCACTACCGGCCGCAGGCAGGGTCTGGGACAGAAATCGCACACCGCCCAGGCTCAGATTGACGATGGGGCCGAACTTCCTCGGCGGCTTGTTGCGCTTCCAGAACAACAGCGGAGAAGGCGATTCCTGCGCCAGCCAGTATCCCACCTGCGCACCATC
>JALXFQ010000466.1 GCA_027067235.1 Gammaproteobacteria bacterium | reverse complement strand
ATATCGAGGTGTTTTTGCAGGGCGACTACGATTTCATCCTCCATGCCGCCACCGGCTGCGGCGTGCAGCTGAAGGAAACCGCCCTGCACCTGCCGGATTCCGAACCGGCAAAACAGTTTTCCGGCAAAGTCATGGAAGTCACCGAATTCATCGCCGGCGATGACAGTCTGCAAGACCTGAGTTTCGCGCCGTTGACCGCCAGGGCCGCCATTCATGAGCCCTGCTCGGCGCGCAATGTGTTGAAGATTTCAACCCTGCCGGCGCAGGTTCTGGCACACATTCCCGAGCTGAAGATCGAGTTTCTTGACGGAAATCAAACCTGTTGCGGCGCAGCTGGCGTATATCATCTGACCCAGCCGGAAATGTCGGCCAGCCTGCTGGCCGACAAGGTGGAAGCCACGGCGCAGCAGCGACCCGACTATGTGGTCACCACCAATATCGGCTGCGCCATGCAACTGGCTGCCGGCATCGGTGAACTGGAAAAACCGCCGCTGGTGATCCATCCGCTCGCCCTGCTGGCACAACAACTGAGGGAATGAACATGCACAACGTACAACGCCAATACACAGCGCTGGACCAGATCATCAATCAGCTGGACGCTGCGCTGCGCACCATAGCCGGCAAGCCGATCCCCACCGAAAGGCCCGATCCCGCCGAAGGGATCGGGGAAGCCGGGCTGAACGCGGCGGAAAAACGCCTGTCCGGCAATCTGATGCGCGTCAATCATGCCGGCGAGGTTTCCGCACAGGGCCTGTACCAGGGCCAGGCGCTGACCGCCAGACTGGCGGAAGTGCGTGGCGCCATGGAACGCGCGGCGCAGGAAGAGAACGATCATCTGGTCTGGTGTGAAAACCGCATCAATGCACTCGGCACCCACAAGAGCTGGCTCGGCCCGGTGTGGTATTTCGGCTCTTTCGCCATCGGCAGTCTGGCCGGCATGGCCGGTGACAAATGGAGCCTCGGCTTCGTCGCCGAAACCGAAAAACAGGTGGTAAAACATCTGGACGAGCATCTGCAAAGCCTGCCGCAGGCCGACCAGAAAAGCCGCGCCGTGCTGGAACAGATGAAGGAAGACGAAGCCCACCACGCCACCGTGGCGCTGGAAGCCGGCGCGGCGCAACTGCCGCAGCCGGTGAAACAGCTCATGGGTCTGACCTCGAAAATCATGACCACACTGGCTTTTCGGCTTTAACTGGCAAGACAGCGCCCCGAAAAAACCCGGAGGAACATCCGCCCGGCGGCGCTGCAGTCAGCCGAAAGCCGCTTCGAAACGGCGCACGAAGTCGTTGTAATCCGCCACCGGCAGATTGTTGATGCCGCCGGCCGCGGCGCGACCACCGCCACCGGGGAAGGAAGAACAGAATTCCCCCGCGCCGGCGCGCTTAGTCAGCGGCGCGCGCACGCTGACGGTATAGGCGCCCGAGTCATTGCGGCTTAATACGGCATGGGCGCGCCCCGGATGCTCATTGGCCAGGCGATTGCCGAATACGCCGCTGACCCGCTTCGACCATGGCTCCGCGGGCAAGACGAACACGGCCAGTTTTTCTGTAGCATGATCGGGCTGCAGCGCCGCCAGATGGGCCATGTCTTCCTCGTATCCGGCCAGCAGGGCTGACCACGAAGAATCCGCGTCTGCCATATAGTCCAGCGGATTTTCATAACGCACCAGTTCACGATAGAGCTGGTCCGGCGCAACATGCAGGTCCGCCACGCTGGAGCCGTAACCATTGTAGTTGATGACGATGCCGAGCTGACGCAATGCCGCCAGGCCGGTTTGCGCCAGCTGCAGCGGCGCAGCGGCGCGTTCTGCGCTGGCGTCCAGATTGTCGCCAAAGGCCGCTGTCACCGCCCAGGCCCGGTATTGCCCGCCCAGACGCTGATCCACCAGCAGGCTGGTGCAGGTCCCGGCAGAGGTGTCGATAACCGCCTCGAGTTGCGCGGACGCGGGAATCTCACCGGGCAGATGATGGTCGATATAGAGCACCCGGGCTCCCGCCCGCAGCAGCCGCTCAAGGTCAGCCGTATTCTTCGCCATGGAAATATCCAGCACGGTCAGTTCATCACCCGCTGTGGCATCGACCCGCCGCAACAGATTGATGTCGCGCTTGACGCCGGTGACCAGCAGCGCCTCGCGGGGCTCGGCCAGCCGTAGCTGGATCAGGGCGCAGATGCCGTCGGCGTCGCCGTTGAAGATGTCAGAATCCACGGATACTCACCCCGCAAACACCCGGAACCTCTAAAAAACCCCCATGTCCGGCGACCACAGCTACTTCCATTCCCAGTCGTCCACTTCGACCCGCTGACGCGATTTCGCCAGGAACCAGCTCACCACGAAACCGGCGGTCAGGCCATCATGGGCCGTGACCAGCGGCGAATCCTCGAATGCTGCGCCGCTGACATTGTCATACAGGGCATAGAAACTGAGGAATTTTTTATCATCCCGATGGTAGAACGTGCTGATCAGGCGCGATCCGTTGAAGCCGCCGCCGGCGTCATAGGCGGGCCGGGTCGGGGTAGCGAATTCCGGGTCCACCTGATAATAATAATCGTGGTATTTCTCGTCGGCCCAGAGCAGCCCGGCGGTCAGGCCCATTTTCCATTTGCTGTCGAGCAACCCGAAACGACGCCGATAGACCAGTTTCGGAAAAGCGGTGTAGCCGATATGCTCGATCCCCGAATTCACCGCAAAAGCGGCGCGCACGGGCAGATCCAGTATCAGGGTCTGATGGTTTTGCGGCCTTTCCCACAATTTGATACGCAGCATCGGGCCGATCTGCCCCACCGCGCCCAGCCTGGGCATGCCCTCGCGGGCGCTGTCGTCATCGCGCACCGGCAGGCCGCCATCAATACTGAAAATCAGACGGGCCTTCTGCCCCGCCAGCAGAATGCCGCGGATGCCGCTTTCATCGGATTTGACGCGCTTGCCGCGGTACACGGGAAAGATGAACGGGTGCGGGTAGCTGCTGGATTCAGCAGAGCCGCGGTAGTGGGGCGCGCTCAGCACGCCGCCGCCAAAAGCCACTTCCCACAGGGGCAATTGTTCCGCCGCTACCGGCGCCGATGCGGCCAGCGCCGATAAAACGCCGGCCACAGATAAAACTTTTTTCATCATGTAGAATCCCATAGATCGTCCAGACCGATTATTACTCATTCAGGTCACCAACAACATCATTACAGGGATGCTCCGTGAATAAATTGCTCAAGACTCTGGTCACGCTGGTCATCGTCATTGGCCTGCTGTTCGTGGCGGCCGTCATCATCCTGCCCAAAGTCATTGATCCGAACAATTACAAGGACAGGATTACCGCGCTGGTGCAGGATAAAACCGGCATGGAGCTGGTCATAGATGGCGATATCGAGCTGTCGTTCTATCCCTGGCTGGGCCTGAAAACCGGCCAGCTCATACTCAGCGACCCCGATCTTCCGGACAGTCCCGCCCTGATGCAGGTCAGCGAGGCCGTGGCGCGCATCAAGCTGTTGCCGTTGCTGAAGAAACAGGTGGAAGCCGACACCATCGTGCTGGACGGCCTCAAGCTCAATCTGATCACCTTCAGGAACGGCAAGACCAACTGGGACAAATTGACCAGCGCTGGCGAATCCAGTCCGGCCGAGCCCGCAAAACCGCAAAACGCCGCAGTGGTGTTCGCCGTGGCCGGTCTCAAGATCAACGACGGGCTGCTGCACTGGGACGATCGCAAAAACGGACAGGATCATCTGGTCAGCAAGCTCAACCTGAGCAGCGGCGCCATCCGTCCCGGCGCCTCCACCGACCTGAAACTCTCGGCCAACGTCAAAAGCAGCGTGCTGCCGGAGCCGGTGGACATAGACACCCAGTTCGACATAGCCGTTGCGGATGACTTCAGCTCGGCCAGTCTGAGCGACCTGGCGATTTCCCTGGCCGACCAGAGCAAACACAAGGCGCAGCTGGCCCTGGACAAGGCGGATATCGGCATCAACAACCAGCAATACAAACTCACTGGCCTTAAGCTGGACGCCTCCGGCCTGCCGGTCAACGGCAATCTGGCGGCCACATCCGTGGCCATCGACCTCGGCGGGGAAAGCGTGCAAATACCGGCTCTCAGCCTTTCCTCGGATGCCGGCGACGCCAGCCTGTCCGCTGTTACTGTAACAAAAATGCTCAGCGCACCAGCCGTATCGGCCGCTTTCAAACTGGGCAAAGTGGATCTGGCGAAAATCATGGCGGCGCTGCCCGGCGGGGAGACGCCGGACCTGCTCAGGCAGATTGGCAAGATCTCCCTGTCCGGCAAGGGCGCATACGACAACAACCAGGTCAGCGCCAGCGCCCTGCAGGGCAAATTCACTCTGGCGCAGCCGGGCATGGACGCAGTGGATGTATCATTCAGCGCGCCATCGGTGAAAGCGGATATGGCCACTCAAACACTGGATTTGCCAAAAATCGACGTCAACTCCAACGTACTCAGGTTCAGCGCCTCGGCCAGGGGCCGCTACAACCCCGACCAGCCCGATCTGTCCGGCCGCTTCAATCTGCCCGCCACTGACATCAAGCGCCTGCTGAAACTGCTGGCGGTGGATGTGCAAACCACCGATCCGGCGGCCATGACCCGCGTTGCCCTGGGCAGCGCTTTTCATTACAAAGGCAAGACCGTCAACCTGTCCGGGCTGCAAGGCCAGATCGACGAAACGCCGCTAAACGGCTCGGCGGGAGTGACTCTCGGCGACAGGATGGCTTACCAGTTCGACCTGAAACTGGGCAAGCTGGACGCCGATCGCTACATGCCGCCGGAAACCGCCCCCGCCGCAGCGGGCGCAGCGGCAAAACCGGCCAAAACGGTCAGCGGCGCAGAAATGCTGGCGGCGCCCATTGGCCTGGCCCGTGATATGAACATGAAAGGCAAGGTGACTCTGAAACAGCTGAAAATCACCGGCCTGACGGTAAACAACATTGTCCTGGGCATGAAGGCCAACAACGGTCTGGTGTCGCTGTCACCGATCCAGGCTGGCCTGTACGAAGGCAGAATGACCGGTAGCGCCAGCTTTGATGCGCGCAAGAAAAACCCGCCACTGTCGCTGAAACTGAAACTCAGCGACATGCAGATAGGCACCGTGCTGAAAGAACTGGAAGTCACCGACAAGCTGGACGCCAAAGGCGAGCTGGATACCAATATCACCGTTGTCGCCAACAGCAGCCAGCCGCTGGTGCATACCCTGTCCGGTCCGGTCAGTTTCCGCCTGAAAGACGGCGTCATCCAGGGCTTTGACCTGCGCAAGATCATTATCGACGCCCAGAACCTGCTCAACCAGACCAGGTACAAGGGCAAACTGGACAAACTTGCCCAGGAAGCCAGGGCCGAAGACAGCGACAAGTTCCGCTTTACCGCCATGTCCGGCTCGGCGCAATTCAAATCCGGTGTTGGTCACAATGAAGACCTGTCGATCAAATCACCCCTGTTCCGTATAACCGGTGAAGGCGACGTCGACCTGCCCGACGAAAAAATCGATTACCACATGAACGTGTTCGTAGTGCAAAGCCTGAAAGGCCAGGGCGGAGAAGAACTTGACCAGCTAAAGGGCCAGGACATCCCGGTGTGGATACACGGCTCGCTCACCGACCCCGGCTTTCGCGTTGACCTCGAACGCCTGCTGAAAAAAGAACTGCAGAAACGCATCGACAAGGAAAAAGAAAAGTACAAGGAAAAACTGCAGAAGAAACTGGAAAAGGCCATCTTCAAGAAATATGGCGGCAAGGCCCCCGACGAAAGCGCAGCGGGCGGCGAGCAACCGGCAAAAAGCGCCGCACCCGGTCAGGAACAAAGCAAAACCCCGGAAGACCCGGAAGCCGAACTGGTTCGGGAACTGGGCAACAAATTGCTGAAGGGTATTTTCGGCGGGAAATAGCGACGGCAGGGCTTACGCCCATATTCAGCGGCCCAAACGCAAAGCGGCTTTTTGCACAAGAATACCGAAGGCATGCGCAAAAAGCCGCGTAGTGTTTGAGGTCCGCTGGAACTACTTGTTAGAAGCAATTTGCTCCAGGCGTTCGGCGAGCCACACCTTGATTACGGATTGGCGAGTGACTCCCAAACGACCTGCCTCCCGATCTAGGGATTCGATCATCCAGGTGGGGAAATCCACATTGACCCGGCGCTGCTCTTGAAGAGGCCTGCGGGCTTTGGAGAGATCCAGAACCCTGGTTACATCCTCTCCCTTATCAAATTTTGCATCGAAGCTCTTAGCTTTCATAAATGGCTACATCTTCTGTTCGGGAACGACGAACGGAGATGATTCGGATGTTGCCATCCCGAGGCGTGACAACCGCTGACCAATGTCTTCCTTGAATTTTTCTGATCACCAAGAAACGCACCTCATCTGTGGTTCTTGCTGGAATTTCTACAAGATACGGATCATTCCAAAGTGCCTGAGCCTCGACAAAATCAATACCGTGCTTTTTCAGATTGCTCTGGCTTTTTCGTTCATCGTACTCAAACGCATACATGGTATAGAAACTATACCCTTATTGCCCGATAAGCAAGTGGCCTTTCTGCTTCTGACGAGCCTGTAGAATAACCCGAATAAAAGAACCGAATCTCCAGCATTGAATAAATTTTCTGTTTGCCAGCATTGTCGGTTTCGTTTTCATGGGTGTTTCTGGCCTGGCTCCATTTCTCGTCGTTTTTCCTTTTCTGCGCTATTGAGGCATTTTCGTGACACTTTCTTGGCTGTAGCCCGCCTCACTGGTCACACATCTACGCTCGTTCTGCTCGCTGCGCTCAATGATAGACCTTCTTCAGATTTTGAACCAGACAGAACAACTGCCATTGGCGGGTGACTTTTCCCCGGGTGCGCAGGCTGAAGCGCCGTAATCCCATTTGCTGGATGTGGCCGAATGGGGGTTCCACCGTACCGAGACGTTGGCTGTATCTTCTTCTGCCTTCTTCGCTGCCGATCTTCTGGATCATTTGCTTTGTGGCGGTGTTTTTGTTTTCGTCGGTTTGGTAGTTGACGAAGCAGACTTGCCGGTTGGTTTTCTGGTGTTCGTTTCTGAGGCATTCTTCTCTCAGATGACAGGGGTCGCAGTCGCGTATGGCTCCCTGGTGGCAGGTGGCATAGCGTCCGTCTACTTTTGCATTTCGGCCTTTGAAGTAGAGTGTCTTGCCTGCGGGGCAGATTCAGTGATGGGTGGTTTTGTCGTGGATGAAGTCGGCGGTGCTCTCATGGAAAACGGTTAAATCAATATCCTCGTCGTGAATCATGCTGAGGGTGAAATCGAAAGGTGCCGGGTTGAATCCGGGCGCGGGAATCAATAGGAATCCGTTTTGTCTGATTGTAGCTGTAGGGCACAAAACGGGGCATCGTAACCTCCCGTTTTTACGCGGATTATTATAGAACATAGCCGGCTGGAATATAAGCTTGGCTGGCGCATTTACGCCCGGCCTGGGCTGGGAGGGTTTTCCTACAGGTTCAACGCCGCAAATCACCGGCAGCCAAAAGTGACGCCTGGTTTGTGTAAAATGGAGCGAAGCGGAATACACAAAACAGGCGGTGCTTTTGGCTGTCCGAGTGGATTTGCCATGTTAGCCGTTTGTGGGTGTTATTATGTAGCCAAGCGCTTCTGCTTGCTGAACAAAATATTCAATATTACCTGCTCCCCATTCAGTACAAACCACAATTTCATTGCCATTTATTTTAATGATTTCATCCGGTTTTAAAAAATGTCTCTTATTATTTTTCCCGGCATATTTATTTTTTACATACTCAAGTTCATTAAATACGCCAATTGAGCCTTGTAATTTTTTTGGAAAAGCTAATGTTAAATCCTCGATATCTATATCTGGATGCTCGGAAACGTATTTTTCTACCACAGCTAATACTAGCCTTCCTTTTCCATAAATTTGTTCATTAAAATGATATTTAGTTTTATCCTTTCCGTTTGATGAGCGTGGAACCAGCTTTTTTGTCGATGATGCTTGAGAATTGCCTTCATAATGATTTAGCAACCGCTCTATAACATTAGCAGGGGTGTCAAAGCCCTCTGCGTGTTGCTCTAAGCGTGCGTATACATCTGATGGAATTCTGATTACTTGGCTCATTTCATCACCTCTTCACAATAATTACATGTAACATTGTAACGTGTAAATAGGTAATTGCAACCCCGTGCTGTTAATTATACGGCTAACTATATTTCGGCGACCCATCCGCCGTGAAACCCCTTCCCTTTCCTGAAAATCTACATAAAACTTCCACATATCAATACGTTACGGCTTTTTCCAGGAAATCACTTCCCGACGTTATGCGGCCAATTGGCTGCATAAGAGCGGATTGGGGGCGTTATGCGGCGGCTGCAGCCGCATAAATACCTGAGAGGTTACAGCATAATATCAAAGTAAACAATGAGTTAACTGCGAGTTTGGCAGATATGCCCGCGCCGCATTATTTGGAGCCGCTATTGCGGGAATGTTGCGAAGCTTTGGGTCTTGTCGGGGTTGTTGCCGCTATCGCGGAGTTGTTTAGATGCGGGGCCGCGCCCCTGCATCAAAATAACCGTCGCGATAGCGGCAACAAAACCCGTCAAAAGCCCAAATCTACCAGCAAACCCAACCAATCACCCGATGCCCAAACCTTATCGAGCCAACATGTCAGCCAACCGCTGATGGCAACAGCAATCCGGCACTATCACTGACATTCCACAAACACCCGCGCGGCGCAGCCCTTGCAGGCTTCCTTGTCGATGCGTTCGTAGATGGCGTGAATGGCGTCGCTCTTGTGATCGAAGAACTGCTTGTTGCCGATTTCGGCGATGAAGCCACTGCGGCTGAGAAAGTCGTAGACATTGGGCTTGAGTTCCGCGAAATACAGGCCACCGCCCATTTTCTGCAGACGTTTGGCCTCGGTGAGCAGCATTTCCTCGCCCGACAGGTCGATGAAATTGATACCGGAGCCAATGATGAGTATGTGCTTGACGCGTTCGATCTCGACGATCTGGGCGAGGCGGTTCTGGATATGGTTGAGCGAACCAAAATAAATCGACATGTCCACCCGGATGATTTTCATTTCCGGACACTGTTTCAGCGGCTTGCTGCGTATATCGGTGAGCACGCGCTTGCCTTTGAAATCGTCAATATCCGGCGCCAGAGTGACAATATCCGGGGTGGAGGTGCGCGCCAGAAAAACGACCAGAGACAGCAACACGCCCATGTAAATGGCGAATTCCAGTTCCAGAAACAGGGTAGCAAAAAAAGTCACCAGCAAGATGCCCAGTTCTGATTTGCTGCTCTTGATGATGTGCCAGATCTGATGAAAGTCGATCAGATTGTAGGCCACAATCAGAATCACACCCGCCATGGCCGCCACCGGCAAATAGGCCGTCAGCGGCGAAATCAGCAAGACAATGAGCATCAGGAAAATGGCGGCAAAAATGGCTGACATGGGCGTCACTGCACCGGCGGCATAGTTCACACCGGAACGGGTAAACGAGCCGGAACCGGCATAGCTGGAAAAGAAACTGCCGACGATGTTGGACAGTCCCTGGCCAATGAATTCCTGGTTGGCATCTATGCGCTGGTTGGATTTCGAAGCCACCGCCCGGCTGATGGAAACCGCCTCGATCAGACCCAGCAGCGCCACCGCAAATGCCTGCGGCGCCAGAGCGCGAATGGTCTCAATGGAAAAATCCGGTGAAGACAAAGGCGGCAGACGCGCGGGTATTTTGGGGA
>JALXFQ010000465.1 GCA_027067235.1 Gammaproteobacteria bacterium | reverse complement strand
TTCACTGCCAACAGTGACACGCAAAAAGCCGGGCATGTCGTAGTCCTCGACGGGGCGGATGATGACGCCCCGGCGCAACAGCGCTTCGTAGACTGCAGCCGCGTCAGCAACGCGAAAACTGATAAAGTTGCCCGCGCCGGGAATGCTGAACAGGCCCAGTCGCTGCAATTCCGTGGTCAGCCAGTGGTAGCCGGCGCGATTGCTTGCGCGGCTGTTTCGGACAAAATCGGTGTCGCTCAACGCGGCGATGGCGGCGCTCTGGGCCAGCATGTTGGTGTTGAATGGCTGGCGTGCGCGATTCAGCAAATCGGCGATGGCCGGGCTGCTGATACCGTAACCTGCGCGCAGGCCGGCCAGTCCGTAAATCTTGGAAAAAGTACGGGTCACGACCAGGTTTGGACACCCGGACAGAAACTCCAGCGCGCTGCCATATTCCGCTTCCTCGACATATTCGAAATAGGCTTCGTCCACGGCAACGATGGCGCTTGCCGGCACTTTCGACAAAAAGCTTTCGATTTCCTTGCGCGTCAGCCAGGTGCCCGTGGGGTTGTTCGGATTGGCGATGAAGATCAGCCGTGTGCGTTGGCTGATGCGCGCCGCCATGGCGTTGAGATCATGACCGAAGTCTTTTGCCGGAGCGACGACAGCGCTGGCGCCCACCGCTCGGGTGACAATGGGATACACAGCAAAGGCGTGTTGGGAAAACAGCACCTCGTCGTCCGGTGTGACAAAGGTACGCGCCAGCAGTTCCAGAATTTCGTTGGAACCGTTGCCGAGGGTGAGTTGATCCGGGTTCACCTGCAAATGCCGGGCCAGCGCCTGTTTCAGTTCGTGGCCGTTGCCGTCGGGATAACGATAGCAATCCGGCTCGCTGGCGCGTATCGCCGCCAGCGCCCTGGGCGAGGCGCCCAGCGGATTTTCATTGGACGCCAGTTTGATGATGTTGCTGACGCCGTATTCGCGCTGCAGCGCTTCAATAGGTTTGCCCGGCTTATACGGCGTAAGCCCGGTAATGCCCCTGACCGCGATACGCTGAGGATCAAACGAGCCGTTCATAAGATAGCCCGGGGATAGGAGCCCAGCCATTTCAGAAATGCGGCTTCCTGCTGCATTTCCCGCAGCGCTTCGACCACCTTTTCATCGTCCCGGTGGCCTTCGATGTCGACGAAAAAAATGTATTCCCACAAGCCGGTGCGCGAAGGTCTGGATTCGATGCGGGTCATGCTGACATTGTGTCGCGCCAGCGGCAGCAACAGTCTGGACAAAGCGCCGGACTGGTTGCGCGTGGTCATCAGCAGACTGGTCTTGTCGTTGCCTGTGGGCTGTGGCTCCAGCTTGCCAATAACGAGAAAACGCGTCGTATTGTCGGGATTATCCTCTATATTGCGGGCAATGGCCGTCAACTTGTAGATTTCTGCTGCCGTAATGCCGGCTATGGCGGCAACCGTTTCGTCCTCGCTGGCGATACGCGCCGCCTCTGCATTGCTGCTCACGCTTTGGGTTTCCACGCCCGGCATATGGGTTTCCAGCCAGTGTCGGCACTGCGCCAGAGACTGCTGATGGGAAACGATTTTCCGGATCGCCGACACATCGTCGCCGATGGCGAGCAGATGATGATGAATGCGCAGTTCCACTTCACCACATATTTTCAGGCTGGACTCGAGAAAAGTGTCAACCGTATGGGTGATGACGCCTTCGGTGGAATTTTCGATCGGCACCACGCCGAAATCGGACTCACCGGATTCCACTTCACGAAAGATCTGGCTGATGGAATCATGCGGCCGGGTGACCACGGCGTGGCCGAAGTGTTTGATCGCGGCAGTCTGGGTAAAAGTGCCCTCGGGCCCGAGAAAAGCCACATTCAGGGGTTTTTCCTTGGCCAGACAGGCGGACATGATTTCGCGAAACAGGCGCACCACCTCTTCCGAAGTCAGCGGTCCCTGGTTGAGTTCCCTGATGCGATTGAGCACCTCCGCTTCCCGTTCGGGGCGGTAGAAACTGGCCGACTCGCCCGCCGCCAGCTTGGCGTGCGCGACTTCCTGGGCAATCTCCACGCGGCGGCTGACCAGCTGCAGCAGACGCTCGTCGATAGAGTCGATTTCGTCACGCAGTTTTTGTAGATCTGGCGTCTTCATCAGATGGTGCGGGCGAACAGTACCCCTTCTATGTTGTCTATGGCCTCTACCACGGTGGCCGGTATGGTCATGTCTGCGTCCACCAGGGTGTAGGCCAGATCGCCGCGCGACTGGTTGATCATGTCGCTGATATTGATACCGGCGTCGGCCAGCATGGTGGAAATCTGCCCCAGCATGTTGGGCACATTCAGATTGGCGATGGCGAGCCGGTGATCGGTGCCTCGTGGCATGGTTACTTCCGGGAAGTTGACTGAATTGACCACGTTGCCGTTATCCAGATAGTCACGAATTTCATCGGCGACCATGATAGCGCAGTTTTCTTCCGCCTCACGCGTGGAAGCGCCCAGATGGGGCAGCGCGATGACCTTCGGGTTGTTTTTCAGTACGTTACTGGGAAAGTCGCAGACATAGGCGTGCATTTGTCCTTCTTCCAGCGCCTGCACTGCGGCCTGATCGTTGACGATGCCGCCGCGGGCGAAGTTCAGCACGGTCATGCCCGGTTTCATGGAGCCGATGGTTTCCATGTTGATCATGTCGCGGGTGTGTTCGTTCAGCGGCACATGGAAAGTGATGAAATCGGATGCTTTCAGTACTTCTTTCATGTCTTTGGCGCGCTGCACGCTGGACGATAGTTTCCACGCGCCCTCGACGGTCAGCGACGGGTCATAGCCAATGACGTCCATGCCCAGAGACAGGCAGACATTGGCCACTGAACGGCCGATGGCGCCAAGACCGACCACGCCGATGGTTCGGCCCGGCAGTTCAAAGCCGGCGAATTTCTTCTTGCCGTCCTCGACCCGTTTTTTCAGGGTTTCATCATCGGCATCGAGCTGATTCACATAGTCCCAGGCCTGACAAATATTGCGGCAACCGAGCAACAAACCGGCGATCACCAGCTCTTTCACGGCATTGGCGTTGGCGCCCGGCGCATTGAACACGGCGATGCCGCGGGATGTCATGTCATCGACCGGAATATTGTTGACGCCAGCGCCGGCGCGGCCGATGGCCTTGACCGACTGGGCTATCGCTTCGTCATGCAAATTGGCGGAGCGCAGAATGATGGCTTCCGGATCGGCCACATCCGGTCCGACTTCATAAAAATCCGCGGGCAGCCGGGACAGACCGACCGGAGAAATGTTGTTGTAGGTCTTTATCTTGCGCATGTCAGCCCCGCCTCTTCTCGAAGTCGCTCATGTAGTCGATCAGGGCATCGACG
>JALXFQ010000464.1 GCA_027067235.1 Gammaproteobacteria bacterium | reverse complement strand
ATCCAGACAGACTGCAGCAATGACCGGCCTCTGTACTCAACCCTGGGCGGGCGCCAATACGGGCCGGTTCTACCCTTTGAAAACCATTCGAAACGCCTGGGGGCACTAAAACCGCTATACACTGAAAACGCGATATAGTGTGTGCATATCGAATTGGAAACACAAGATAATGTGTGGACCGGGGAAAATCAAGTGATAAATTTTTTCAATACGGGCATGTTAGGACTTGCTATCAAGCCAGCCCGCAAGGGCGGATAAAAAAGACCGCAAAAACGGCCGCGGCCTGGTTACAGACGCACCAGATGGTCCGGCAGTTCGTTGATGTTGTCCACTGCGGCGGGGAAATGCTCGATCAGCTGTTTGCCGCTTTTCTCAATCGCCGTGACAAAGCCCTCGGCGACCTGTCCGGCCCGCACCTGGCGGATGAATTCGTCAACCACAGCCTGCCAGTAGGCGTCATCCACCTTGCTGGCGATGCCCTGGTCGGCAATGATTTCCACATAATGCTCGGCCACGGACACAAAAAACAGGATGCCGGTGCGCTTGCGGGTAAGGTGCACGCCCTGCATGACAAACTGCTCGTAGGCCAGACGCCGGGCGCGGCGTTGCTTGATATAACCGGGAATCAGGCGTATGCGCAGCGGCCACCACTGGAACAGCAGCGCCAGCACGATAAACACCGCCATCTGTATGCTGTAGGCCATCCAGAAATTTGGCGCCATGCCCCAGCCGCCGAGCTGGAAAATTCCCGCCACCAGCGGCAGAAAATACAGCGACCCGGGAATCAGGAACGCCACCAGGGTCGCCCACAGCATGGGAATGAAATGATAGTCGTCCGCCGCGGCGGCGATCACCGTTACCAGCTCGCCGCTGGTTTTCGATTCGACGTCACGGATGGCATCGCGAATGCGTTCCGCCTCCTGCTCAGAAACAAACAGTTCTGTCATCGCCCGCTCACCTCACCAGCTCCCGGAGGCTCCGCCTCCGCCAAAACCTCCGCCGCCACCACCAAAGCCACCGCCGAATCCACCGCCGAAACCACCACCAAAGCCGCCGCTGTCGCCCCAACTGCGGCCGCCATAGTAGCCACCGCGATCCGTGGGAAAATAGCCGCCGCCGCGCAGGCCGCTGCCGCCTCCGCCGCTGTTGAAAATGAAATACAGTATCAGCCACACCACCAGAATCAGCAGCAGTATATCGAACCAGCTCATCTGCTCCCCGCTCGCCAGCGGCTGGTAGGTACCGTCGATGGCGGCAATAATGGATTGTACGCCCTGCGCTATGCCGCCCTCGAAATCACCCTGGCGAAAATACGGCAGCATGCGATTCTGCACAATGTCGCTGGACAGGGCGTCGGTGAGCGCGCCTTCCAGGCCGTAACCGACCTCGATGCGCGCCTTGCGCTCATTGGGCGCAACGATGAGCAGCACGCCGTTGTCGCGGCCTTTCTGGCCGATGCCCCAGTAACGCCCGAGCTGGTAGCCATAATCGGCGATGTCATAACCATCGAGGGATTTCAGTGTGGCGACCACGACCTGATTGGAAGTGTCGGCTTCATGCTGCGCCAGAGTCTGTTCGATCTGCGCCTTGCCGGCGGCACTGAGCAGGCCGGCCTGGTCAACCACGCGGCCGGTGAGCTGGGGAAACTGCGGCGCGGCGAGAACAGTCAGCGACCACAACGCCAGCGCCGCAAGCAGCAGAATGCGCTGCAGGTTCAGGCGGCCGACCTGCAAGCCGTGGCCGACCCGGTGGAGACGAAGCGCATCAGGCAAGGCGGCTCACCTCGCTCCTCACTTCCCTGCCATTCTCAGAACTTCACCGTTGGCGCCTCTTTGGCCGCGTCCGGTGCGGAGAAAGTCTGCCTCGGCTTCATGTTGCGGTACAGCGTTGCCGCCCACAGCCGGCCGGGGAAAGTGCGCAGTTCGGTGTTGTATCTCTGCACCGCCTGGATGTAGTCACGCCGCGCCACGGCGATACGGTTTTCCGTGCCTTCCAGCTGCGCCTGCAACTGCTGGAAGTTCTTGTCGGCTTTCAGCTCCGGGTAGCGCTCCACCACCACCATCAATCGCGCCAGGGCGCTGGATAACTCACTCTGGCTGGCCTCAAACTGCCTGAATGCCTGCGGATTGCTGAGTATATCTTTCGGCAGGGTCATCTGGGTAGCCTTGGCGCGCGCCTCGACCACCTGGGTCAATACGTCTTTTTCGTGCTTGGCGAAACCTTTCACCGTTTCCACCAGATTGGGAATCAGATCGGCGCGGCGCTTGTACTGGTTTTCCACCTGCGCCCAGGTGGCGTTGACCGCCTCGTCGTAGCTCGGGATATTGTTGATGCCGCAGCCGGACAGGGTCAGTGCCGCGCCGATCAGGGCAATCCATTTGATGATGCTTTTCATGTTCTCCTCCTCAAGTATCGCCGCGATGCGGCTGCAACAGCGTTATGCCTCTACGGGCTTGCGTTTGAAAAATCAGTGGTCCAGCCTGTAATCCGCCACCTGGCGGCTTTCGGTTATGGCCTGAATCATCGGCGCCAGCTTGCTGTGGGCCGGATGCTTCTGGTAATAGAGCAGCGCTTCCTCACTGTCCAGTTCGCAATACAGTACCACATCGGCCGACTGCTCCGAGCGGCTGATATCCATGCCCACCTCGATATGCAGCAGGCCGGGGATTTTCCCTTTCAGGCCTTCCAGCCATTCTTTCATCAGGCGCGCATTGGTGTCCTTGTCGTTCCCCGCCGCGGTTTCCTTTAATCGCCACATGACGATGTGAATGATCATCCTGTCTGTTCCCCTGTTAATAATTCTGACCAGTGGTCGATGCTCACGAAGCCGGCCGCATCCTGCGCCGGTCGTTGTGAATCCGGTTTGCGTATGCCCACAACCTGCGCCACGCCGCTGGCGGCCGCCTGCTGCATGACGCGCAGGCTGTCATCTACCAGAAGACAGCGCGAAAGATCAAGCTTTTCCCGCTGCGCCAGAGTTTGCCAGAAGGCATTCTCCTCTTTCGGATAGCCATAGTCATGGGCGCAGACGATAAGGTCGAAAAAATGCTGCAAGCGGGTGCGTTCCATTTTCAGCGACAGACTCTTGTGGTGCGCGTTGGTTACCAGCGCCATCTGCTTGCCCATGGCGCGCAGCCGCTCGAGAAAATCCGCCGCGCCGGGGCGAATCTGTATGAGATGATCCAGCTCTCTTTTCAACGCCGGAATATCCAGCTCCAGCTGCTCGCTCCAGTGGTCGATGCAGTACCAGTTCATGGTACCTTCGATGGCGCGATACTCCGCCAGCAGGTGTTCGCGCGCCTGATCCACCGAAACGCTGTTCTTCTGCGCATAGCGCTGCGGTACAAATTCTTCCCAGAAATAATTGTCGAAATGCAGGTCCAGTAACGTACCATCCATGTCGAACAGTACGGTATCAATGTGTTCCCACTGAATCATAAAGAATCCCCTGAATGTGGAGTGTATCAATCCGGCATGAATAAGAAACCACAAATTCTGAAAACCGAAACCATCGCCAGCAGCCGGTTTTTTGAAATCGAAAGCGTCGATCTGCGCTTTTCCAACGGCGTCGATGCCCACTGGGAAAGGCTGATCAGCCGCGGCCATGGCGCTGTGCTGATCGTCGCCATCGACGCTGACGACAACCTGTTGCTGGTCCGTGAATACGGCGTCGGCGTGGAACGCTACGAACTGGCCTTCCCCAAAGGCAAAATGGAAGCGGGCGAAGACCCGGCACAAGCTGCCCTGCGCGAAATGAAAGAAGAAACCGGCTACGGCTCGCGCGATATCCGGCTGATGCAAACCGTGTCGCTGGCGCCCGGCTACTTCAATCACCACACCCACCTGATGCTCGCCCGCGACCTCTACCCGGAAAAACTGGCAGGCGACGAGCCGGAGCCGCTGGAACTGGTGCGCTGGCCCATCACCGATGTGGATGCGCTGCTGGCGCGGGATGATTTTACCGAGGCAAGGTCGATGGCGGCGCTGTTTCTGGCACTGCGTCTGTAAGAGCGGTTCTAACCGCCCAGTCTCGCCAGCACCGCAAAATCCTCCACCCCCAGCCTCTCCGGCCGCACCGACGGTTCAATACCCGCCGCCCGAATCTGTTCCTCCGTGAGTAGTTCCTTCAACGAATTGCGCACAGTCTTGCGCCGATGGGTAAAGGCGGCCTTGACGATTTCGGCCATGCGCTCCCGCGGCGCGGGATGGGGCAATGCCTGATACGGTCTGGCCGAGAGTATGGCGGAATCCACTTTCGGCGGCGGGATGAAACAGGCGGGTTTGACGTTGAACAATCTGGCCACTGCACACTGCCATTGCATCATCACGCTGAGGCGCCCCCAGGTCTTGTTGCCGGGCACAGCGCAAATGCGCTCCACCACTTCCTTCTGCAACATGAACAGCATGTCGTCGATGGCGTGGGGCTGATCCAGCAGGCGGAACAGAATAGGCGTGGAAATATTGTAGGGCAGATTGCCGATGACTCGAATCTTGCCGCGACCCGCCAGAGCAGCGTAGTCAAAGCTGAGCGCATCGACGTTGTGAACGCTCACTTGCTCGCCATAGTCCTGTTGTTCGTGCCACACCGACAGATCCGGGTCCAGTTCCAGCAGATGCAGTTCCGCGGTTTTACCGATCAGATGCGCCGTCAGCGCGCCGCGACCGGGGCCGATTTCCACCACGATGTCATCGGGCTGCGGATGGAAGGCGTCGATAATGCGCCGAATAACGTTCTGGTCATGGAGGAAATTCTGGCCGAGGGATTTTTTCGGCGCATTGAACGAGTTCACCACGGGACATCCCTTCGGGTTTCCCGCTCTCCCCCAGAGGAAAGTGCTACAGCCTCACGACTCACCCCTGACTCCTCACCATCTCCAGCGCTGTCGCCACCGCCTCGCGCAGGCTCCCCATATCCGCCCGCCCGGTCCCGGCCAGATCCAGCGCCGTGCCGTGGTCCACCGAGGTGCGCACAAAAGGCAGGCCCAGGGTGATGTTGACGGCGCGGCCGAAGCCCGCGTGTTTCAGCACCGGCAGGCCCTGGTCGTGGTACATGGCAAGGATGGCGTCGGATTCGGGGATGCGGTGTTGCGCGAACGCGGTATCGGCAGGCAGCGGGCCGCGCAGGTCGATGCCCTCGCCGCGCAGTTTTGCCAGCACCGGCTCGATCACCTTAATTTCCTCCATGCCCAGATGGCCGCCCTCGCCCGCGTGCGGGTTGAGACCGCACACATCAATACGCGGACTGGCCAGGCCGAATCTGTTTTTCAGATCATCATGTAAAATACGAATAACACTTTCCAGCAGTTCCGGCGTAATGGCGTCAGCCACGTCTCTCAACGGCAGATGCGTGGTCACCAGCGGTACGCGCAATTCCCGTGTGGCGAGCATCATCACCACCTGTCTTGCGCCCGAGCGTTTCGCCAGCAATTCCGTGTGCCCGGTAAACGGCACGCCCGCTTCGTTGATAACGCCCTTGTGCACCGGCCCGGTGACCAGCGCGGCAAATTCGCCCGACATGCAACCATCAACCGCACGGTGTAATGTTTGCAGCACATATTCGGCATTGGCCGTGTCCAGCTGGCCGGGAACCGCCCAGGCCGCCGTTTTGACGGATAGCACCGCCATTTCGCCGGGGTTTTTAGCCGTTTTGCCAGCGCCCAGCGGAGTAAACGGCAAGCCCAGCAAGGCCGCCCGTTGCGCCAGCATGTCGGGATCGGCGATGGCGACGATGCTGGCATCCGCTGCCGGTTCCTGCGCCAGCATAACCGCCAGATCGGGGCCGATGCCGGCCGGATCGCCGGGGGTAAACGCCAAAACGGCTTGCTTTGCCATAGGGGGTTCTTGTCCTGTGAACGGGATTGCCGCATTATCCGCTGTCACCGCAACACAAACAACCGCGCAGGGTTACCATGAAAATCAGCATTATCAGCGGCAGTCACCGCCATAATTCACAAAGTGAAAAAGTCGCGCGCCATATCGCGCGCAACCTTGAGCAAGCCCATATCGCCGACCAGACCTGGCTGTATTCGCTGGCGGGCAACCCACTGCCGCTATGGAATGAAGACGTGTGGAACAAGACCGATGAATGGGAAAACCTGTTGAACCCCATCCGCAAGGAACTGGCGGAGAGCGACGGCTTCGTCATCATCGCGCCGGAATACCACGGCCAGGTTCCCGCCGGTCTGAAAAACTTCTTCCTGCTGTTCGGCAAATTCGAGCTGGGCCACAAGCCGGCCATGATCGTGACGGTTTCCTCCGGCGATGGTGGTAGCTACCCGGTAGCCGAGCTGCGCATGAGCAGCTACAAGAACAGCCGGCTTTGCTACATCCCCGACCACGTTATCGTGCGCAATGTGGAGTCCGTACTCAACGACGACCCGGCGCAGAACAACGCATCCGCCGATGCCTATTTCCGCGAACGTATCGACTGGAACCTGAAACTGCTGGCCGAATACGCCCGCGCGCTCAAAACCGTACGCGAAAGCGGGCTGGCGCTGAACGACAAATTCGGCAACGGTATGTAAGCCACCGGTTGTTTTGACCCAGATTAAGGCGCCAGGCCCACCGAGCCGATAAGCTCCGCGTTTTATCGCTCCGGTTTGTACATGGCATTTTCCCCATTGCGGCACGTCATCCGCCTCGGCCTGCTGGCGGCGCTTTTCCTGCCCGGCATTGCCCGCGCGGCACCGCCGCTACAGCTGTATATCGCACTGACGCCGCCGGGCGGGGTGCTGAAGCCCGAGCCGGGAACCTACGCCGGGCCGGTGGTGATCGACAAAGCCATCACCATCGACGGAGGCGGCAAGGTCACGCTCGATGGCGGCGGCGAAGGCACTGTTCTGACCATTAACGCCGACAACGTCAGCGTGCGCGGCCTGCATCTGACTCACTCCGGCGCCTCCCACGACAAGGTGGATGCCGCTGTTCTGGTGAGGGCGCACGACGCGGTTATCGAGAACAACGTCATGGACAGGGTGCTGTTCGGCGTGCATTTGCGCAAGGCCGAAGGCGCAACCATCCGCAACAACCACATTTCTTCCCTGCCACGGGATATCAGTCTGCGCGGCGACGCCATCCGGCTGTGGTACAGCAGCGACAATCTCATCGAAGGCAACGACATCGCCGATGCGCGCGATCTGGTGTTCTCCAACGCGGCGGACAACCGCATCATCGGCAACCGAATTCACGACAGCCGCGTGGGTATGGAGTTCGTGTATTCGCCCGGCAATGAAGTCGCCGGCAACACCATCGACCACAATGTCACCGGCATCGCGGTGATTTATTCCAGCGACCTGAACATCCACGACAACCGCATCTGGAACATGCGCAAACTCACCGGCTCGGGCATCAGCCTGAAAGAAAGCTTCAACGCCCAGGTGAACAACAACGAAATCGCCCATTGCGCCGTGGGTGTGCTGGCCAACGCGCCGTTACAACCGGAGAATATTCTGTTCATCAACAATAACCTGCTTACCTACAACGACGTCGCCATGTATTTTTACGGCGAGAAAGGCGGCCACGTCCTGCACGGCAACCACTTCGACAACAATTTCCTGGATGTCATGGGCTCCGGCCCGCATACCGTGCGTGATAACCACTGGCAGGGCAACCAGTGGGACCGTTATCAGGGTTTTGATCTGGATGGCGACGGCGTTGGCGACCAGCCGCACCGGGTCTGGCTGTATGCCGACCGCATCTGGATGGAGCGCTCCATGGCGCGATTTTTCCGCGGCACGCCCGCGCTCGCCATGATCGATTTTGTCGAGCGTCTGATCCCGTCATCGGTACCCGATCTGGTACTGCAGGACGAACAGCCGCAGATATCCACGCCCGGCGCCGTCGCGGCAATCAGCAGGCCGGCAGCAAGGTAAACACCATAACCGCCGCCGCTGCTCCAGTTTCAACAGCAGGCCATGGCGCTCGCGCAGCCAGGCGTAAATGACAGCTCGGGCTTATCGTGATTCTGTCGCGACCGGCCCGGGCTGTTCGGACAACAACAGCCGCTGTTGCAGGCGCATGACGGATTGCACAATCTTTCGTGCCTTTATCAACCGGTTCGCATTCTCGCCCAGGGACTGACCCAGCTTCGCTGTGCAGGCACTGATTCTGTCGCAGTCTTTCTGCACGGCGCCACTGACCCGCATCGCCAGCTCCATCAGATTCATCAGCTCGTTTTGCTGGTGCTTCAAATCATCCTGCAAATGCCCGGGATCTGCCGAATCGGGCTGTTTGTGCGCCAGCCGTAACTGCTTTTCGAGGAAGGCGACGCGGCGATCACAGGACTTGCGCGATATGCTGTGGCCCTGATTTTCAAGCGTCTGCCACAAGTCATTGGCCTGGCGGGTTTCATTCAGCTTGCGGCCGATCTCTTCCACGTCCTTGTTGGCAGATGCAAGTTCTTGCTGGTAATACGTGATGGATTCACGCGCCTGTTCGAGGTCTTGCTGCAGTTTGGCGTTTTCCTGCTGCAGCGGCATGGCCAGAAAGACCCAGGCTGCGCCGAAAGTGACTGCCGAAGCCAGTAGCCAGAGCCATCCCCATGTCCTGCGGCGCGCAGGCTGGCTGTTGTCCGAATGCATTGAAGTCTCCCTTCTGGTGAATGCCGATACCTGATGTACTGTTTAGCACAAGCACCGGCTTTGTCACGGAGAGAGGCGATATATCAATGGGTTGGCTGGTTGTCGAAAGGCGAAGCTTGCGACAGGAAGCCGCACCGCTTTTTTGTCCGGGCGCATGTCATTGACAGGTATTTTTCACTTCCAGATTTTTCCAGATCTCCGCGCCACCAAGATGAGCGGCGCAGAGATCTGAATCGATGCCGGGTATCAGGCCAGATCGAAGCGATCAGCGTCCATGACTTTGCTCCAGGCCGCGACAAAATCCTGAATAAACTTTTCGCGGTTGTCGTCTTGCGCATAGACTTCGGCGTAGGCGCGAAGAATCGAATTGGAGCCAAAAACCAGATCAACCCGTGTTGCCGTCCACCTGACAGTACCCGATACGCGGTCGCGGATTTCATACAGATTCTCCGCTATCGGCTTCCACAAAAAATTCATGTCGGTCAGATTGACAAAGAAATCGTTCGTCAAAACGCCTTCGCGATCAGTGAAAACACCATGTTTAACACCTCCATGATTGGCGCCCAGCACGCGCATACCGCCCACCAGCACCGTCATTTCGGGCGCGGTCAGCCCCATTAACTGGGTGCGATCCAGCAGCATTTCCTCAGCGCTGACCACGTAGTCCTTCATGAGCCAGTTGCGATAGCCATCATGCAGCGGCTCCAGCACAGCAAAGGAATCGACATCCGTCATTTCCGCGGTAGCGTCGCCACGGCCCGGTGAGAAAGGCACTCTGACATCGACACCGGCCGCTCTGGCGGCCTGTTCAACACCAACATTACCCGCCAATACGATAACATCCGCCACGCTTGCCCCGGTTTCGACAGCAATGGGTTCAAGCACAGACAGTACCTTGCCGAGCCGTTCAGGTTCATTACCCTCCCAGTCTTTCTGGGGAGCAAGACGGATGCGTGCGCCGTTGGCGCCGCCACGCATATCTGATCCACGGAAGGTTCTGGCGCTGTCCCAGGCCGTAGAGACCATCTCGCTGATGCTCAGGTCGCTCGCCGCAATCCTGTCCTTCACCGCCTCGATATCATAGTCGGTGTTTCCTGCGGGAACCGGGTCCTGCCAGATCAGTTCTTCCTGTGGCGCATC
>JALXFQ010000463.1 GCA_027067235.1 Gammaproteobacteria bacterium | reverse complement strand
GGCGGGCTTCACCACCTGACGGGTATGGGCAACGCCGTTTTCGTCCACCAGCAGGGCCTCGCCGGGCATGAGGTCGCGCACCAGTTCAAAACCGCAAATATTCAGCGCCGCGCTTTCCGAGGCGACCATATATTCATCGCCAGCGGGCGTTTCGCGCTTGCCGTACACCACCGGGCGTATGCCGTGGGGGTCGCGAAAAGCCAGAATGCCAACACCGACGATCATGGTGATTACGGCATAAGCGCCCTCACAGCGCCGGTAAACACCCTGCAAGGCGTCGAACACGTTTTCGGGCTGCAAGTCCAGAGTTGCGGTCCGGCCCAGTTCGGCGGCGAAGATATTCAGCAGCACTTCGGAATCGGAGCCGGTGTTCAGATGGCGCAGATTGTTGGTATAAAGCTCTTCGCGCAGGGCGGCGGCATTGGTCAGGTTGCCATTGTGGCCGAGCAGAATGCCCAGCGGCCAGTTGACGTAGAACGGCTGGGCCTCGGCGCGCGAGTCGGAGCCGGCGGTGGGATAGCGCACATGGCCGATGCCCATATTGCCTTCCAGCTGCAGCATGTGGCGGGTGTGGAACACATCACGCACCAGGCCGTTATCCTTGCGCAAATGCACATGCCGGTCGTTGCAGGTGGCAATACCCGCCGCATCCTGCCCGCGGTGTTGCAGTACGGTCAGGGCGTCATAAATGGTCTGGTTGACGCGTCCCCGAGCTATCACGCCTACGATTCCGCACATGATCTATTTCTCCGGTTTGGCCGCTGGTTGGGTTGCCGCGCCTGCATCGGGCCCGGGCTGACTGGCCGCATTGTCGGCCGGCGTAGCGGTGTGAAAACGGTTCGATGCATTCTTTGGCATGATACGTAGCAAAAACTCGGTCACCGGTTGTAGCATAGGCGCCAGCGCCGAGTCTTTCCACCAGCTTTCCTTGGGCAGGGCCGTGGCGCCGCCCAGAATCAGCACGATGGACATGATCAGTACGCCGCGGCCAAAGCCGAATACGGCGCCCAGCAGCCGGTCAATGAAGGCAATACCGGAAACCTTGAACAGTTTGGACAGGAAATGGCTGGCCACGGTCAATACGATAAGAGCGGCAATGAACAGGAAGGCAAAAGCGGCGATCTGCCGCACCGGCTCGGAGCTGATGGTATTTTCCAGATAGACCGAAGCCGGTTTGAAAAAACGCCAGCCCACCCACAGCGCCACGCCCCAGGACACCAGGGAAAGCACCTCCCGGATGAAGCCGCGAAAGATCCCCACCAGCAGAGAAATCAACACCACGCCGGCAATGAGTAAATCCAGTCCTGTCAGAGTCACGGTCTATCCTTTCCTGTCGTCTATTGTTGTTTCACCACGATCGCTTTCACTTTTGCCAGTTTCAGCAGTTTATCCGCCATTTTTCTCGCCTCAATCCGGTTGGCGTAAGCGCCCATCCAGATACGCGTACGGCCATTGCCCAGTTCCGTGGAGCGCACCGGAAAATCGAGCTTTTTCAGCGCCCTGGCCAGATTCCTGGCGTTGTCAGGCTTGGAAAAAGTACCAATGCGCAATTCCCATTTGCCGCTTGCCGCAGCGGAGGGACTGCGGCTGACGCCGGTTTTGCGGGTAGTGACCGCTGGCGTTTTTTCCGGTGTGGAAGCATTAGCGGAGCCGGTCTCGCCGCCGGAAAGATCAGTCACATAACGCTTGACGCCGTTACCGACCTGCTGGCCGTTGCCGTCAGCGCGAATACGCGCATTTCTGGCCAGTTCCTCGGGGTCGCCCAGCAACAGCGGCAAAAACACCACCACCAGCAACACGATAATGATCGCGCCAACAATGCGATGGCGCGGATCAAAGTCAGGGGAATTGTCGGATGCGGCGGACATAGTCTGGTTTCGCTTCAGTAAAGCGAAAGTATATCACCAACCGAGTAAAAGGAACCGAAAGCGAGCACTACATCATCGGGCTTTTGTCGGCCGATGGCCGAGCGCCACGCCTCCCTTACTGAATCAAATTCCCGCACCTGCGATGGTGGCAAACCGGGCGCTGTGCGCTGCAGGACCCGGGCCAACTGCCGCGCTGTCGCGCCTCTCTTGTCGTGTATGCTGCCGAAATACCATTCATCCACCTGTTGCGCCATCAGGGCCAGCGCTTGTTCCACCGGCTTGTCGCGCAGCATGCCGCAGACGGCGATGGTTTTGCCTTTGCGGTCCAGCTTGCGCAGATAGGCCGCCAGTTCCGATACCGACTCGACATTGTGCGCCACATCGACCAGACGCAGGGGTGATTCGCTGATGACCTGCAACCTGCCTGGCAGAGACAGCTGGATCAGACCGCGTTCCATGGACTGCCGGGATACCGGCAGCGATCGCCCCAGCATGGACAACAGGGTAATGACCGCCGCCGCATTGCCCAGCTGAAACTCTCCTGCCAGGGCCGGTGCCGGCAAACTGGCCGACTGCTCGCCGAATTGCCAGCGCCAGCGCTCGCCTTCAACGCGCCATGTGTAATCGCGATTCACCAGAGCCAGATCCGCGCCGTTGTCGCGCGCCGCCGCCAGTACCGACTCGGGAACGGCCGGGTCGGCGCATACTGCCGCCACGCCGCGGCGAAAAATGCCGGCCTTTTCGCGGCCTATCTGCTCGCGGGTATGGCCCAGCCAGGTTTGATGATCCAGACCAACATTGGTCAGCAGAACACCCAGCGGCACCAGCGCGTTCACGGCATCCAGTCTGCCGCCCATGCCCACTTCCATGACGGCCACGTCCATGGCCTCGTCGTGGAACAATTTGACCGCCGCCAGAGTACCGAATTCAAAATAGGTCAGCGGTATGTCGCCACGCGCCTGATCTATGCTCTCGAATGCGGCAACCAGTTGCGTATCGCTGGCCAGTCGCTGCGCCAGACGAATACGCTCGTTGTAACGCACCAGATGGGGTGAGGTATAGGCGCCGACACGGTAGCCCTGCTGGCTCAATATACTGTGCAGCATCGCCACACAGGAGCCCTTGCCATTGGTGCCGCCCACCAGGATCACGGGATAATCCGGCGCAGCCAGACCCAGGCGTTGCAGTACCTCGCGCACCCGTTCCAGGCCCATGTCGATCTCTCGATGATGGACCGATTCTATTTTCTGCAGCCAGTGTTCCAGCGTTCCGGCGTTCAATGGGTACTCAACGGGAATGGGAGGAAATGATCAGGCGCTGGCTTCGGCGGCAGCAGGCCGGGGCGAGGCGCCGGTCGGGTTCAACATGCGCAGCAGGCCGGCCAGATGTTTTTTCATCTCGCGGCGATCGACAATCTGGTCGATGGCGCCGTGTTCCAGCAGGAATTCGGCGCGCTGAAAACCTTCGGGCAGGGTTTCACGCACGGTCTGTTCGATGACCCGC
>JALXFQ010000462.1 GCA_027067235.1 Gammaproteobacteria bacterium | reverse complement strand
CCGAAGGCCGGATTGTCGCCATGGCGGGCGATGGCATCAACGACGCGCCCGCGCTGGCGCAATCGCATGTGGGCGTCGCCATGGGAACAGGCGCGGATGTGGCAATGGAAAGTGCGGGCGTTACGCTGGTCAAGGGTGACTTGCGCGGTATCGTCCGCGCCCGCCGCCTGAGCCGGGCGACCATGCGCAATATTCGCCAGAACCTGTTTTTTGCCTTTATTTACAACTCACTGGGCGTTCCGGTGGCGGCTGGCATTTTGTATCCGGTGGCGGGCCTGTTGCTGTCACCCATTATCGCGGCGGCGGCCATGAGCTTCAGCTCGGTTTCTGTCATTACCAACGCGCTGCGTCTCAAGCGCGCTGATATCTGAGGAAATAAAGAGGAAATAAATATGATGTTTGAAGGACATGGTTGGGGATTTGGAGGTGGTTTCATGTGGTTATTCTGGATTTTATTGATCGTTGTTATCGCCTGGGCTGTCAAAGGTTTTACTGGTGGGAATTTGCCGGGCGTGGGACAAAACGGGAAAACGCCGCTGGAAATACTGGAAGAACGCTTTGCGCGCGGTGAAATTGACCAGGAAGAATTTGAGCAGAAACGGAAGTTGCTGGAGCGATAACCGGGCGCTGGCTCTGGAAGAGGATATGAAAAACACATCACTGAAACTGCAAGGGCCGTGGGAAGTCTGTCGGCGATTTGTCTTTCCGTCAATGTCGACGCTGGAAGACGTCGTACAAATCCGTCGGGCGCTGGCAGAGTTGCCCGGCGTGCGTGGCATGGATTTTGATCCGGGCCGGCATGTTGTCAAAGTCCGGTATGAAACGACCGAAACGGATTATCTGACAATTGAGCAAGCTGCTGAACAGGCAGGTTTTACGCTGGTTGACAGCTGGCTGGCGCGAAAGAAGAAAGACTGGTTTCAAAGTATGGATTTAACCAGCCGGGAGAATGCAGGGGTGGGATCTTCAGCCTGCTGCAACAAGCCCCCGGCCAGGCCCCGGTGAAGCATAGACCAAGAAGGAGGTTGTTATGGATTTTTGTAAAGTAACCGCGATTATTCGCCCGGAAAAACTGGACGCGGTGGAAGAAGTGCTGAAAAAGCTGAACGTCCGCGGCATGACAGTGAGCAAGGTCAAGGGCTTTGGAGAGTATGCCAATTTTTATACATCAGACTGGCTTTGCACCCATGCGCGTGTCGAAGTGTTCGCGGAGGAAGAGCGCGGTGACGAACTCGCCGCCGCAATAATGGAAGCCGCGCATACGGGTGTGGAAGGAGACGGCATTGTTGCCGTGTCGCCTGTGCATTCGGTGTACCACGTTCGCTTGCAGAAAAAGTGCAGCAATCAGCCATGTTGATATGAAAGGGATTATTCTTCCGAATCCATACCCTCAATAATCGGGCACCCGTCTTCAGCGCCCCTGCACAGGTTCATCAACAGGGTCAGTTCGGTTTTCAGTTTTTGCAGGTCGTCGAGCTGGCTTTCGATCCGGGTCAGTTTCTCCGCAGTCAGTTGGCGTACGCTGTCGCGGGCGTGTTGCGGGTCTTCGCGCATGGTCAGCAGATCCTTGATTTCGTTCAGGCTGAAGTTCATGCGCTGGGCGCGCTGGATGAAGCGCAGGCGCGAGATGTCCTTGTCGCTGTAGAACCGGACGCCAGCGGCGTTGCGGGTGATATGGGGGATCAGGCCGAATTTTTCGTAATAGCGCAGGGTGTCGGCTGACAGGCCGGTGAGCTTTGATGTTTCGCCGATTTTGTACATGGGTCAAACAGTCACACGGAAAAGGCGTCATTCAGAAGATACAGCCCGACAGCGATCAGGGTAATCCCGGCGAGCGTTTCAAACAACTTCTGATGGCGCGACAGCAGTTTCAGCGACTCCAGCCAGCCCATGCTCCATGCGCCCAGGATGATCGGAATGCTGCGTCCCAGTGCGAAGGCCAGCAGCAGGGCGAAGCCGAAACTCACTGAGCCGATAGCGGCGCTGGCGGTTAGCGTGACCAGCAGGGCGGGGGTGCAGAACGGGCAGATGGCGACGGAAAACGGAATGCCCAGCAAAAACGCGCCCCACAGACCGGTGGCTTTTTTCGCCTTCATGCCAAACCAGGGTATGCGTATATTGAGCCAGCCAGCCCACATTGCGCCCAGGACGATGAGCAGGGGGCCGAGCAGCCAGTTCCAGTATTTGCCCATGATGTTCTGCACCCATCCGCCGCCCAGAGCGGCGGCGACCCCGAGCGCCACATGCGTGAGTATGATGCCGCCCACAAACGCGCCGCCCATCATCAGCGCGCGGCGTTGTTCGTGAGCCTTGGCGACGTAGGCGATAACTACCGGAATGGAGGCAAACGACACCGGATTAAAGCTGAACACGAAGCCCACCAGAAAAGCCAGACCGATGCCCGCCCAACTGGGGTGGGTCAGGGCTTTTTCCAGTTGATCGGCGCTGGCTTCGAGCGTCGGGATCAGCAGGTACAGGGCCAGCAGCAACAACAGTACGGCGGTAAGCCAGGGGCTGCCTCTGGCCGCCCGATTCAGAAAGTCCAGGCGTGTATCATCCTGTTTCTTTTGCGACAAAATGACCATGGGCAGGGTAAAGGCCGTGGCAAAAACCAGCCCGGCGGCTATCGCCATGGGGAGAGAATTCAGTGTGGCCGCGATGGCGGCGACGATGATGACCAGCGGCAAGGTGCAGGCGGGAAGAGTCAGTCCGAGCTGAACGGCGTCGGGCAGTCTGGTTGCGGCAGGCAAAATCTTGTGGAACGCCACATGCGGCACGGGAATATAGATGATGCGGGAAAGGATGTAGACCGCCGCCATGACGGAAAGCGCAAGACTGGGCGTCCAGGCATTCCAGTGTGGCATGGGGGTGAGAACCACCGCCGCCGCAAACAGCCCGATCAACAACAGGCTGCGGCTGGCCCAGACCGCGAGCAGACTCTGGCAACAGACTTTTCGCGCCGATTGCGCAAAGCGAACGGTATGCAGCGTGTGGGTGGCGATGGTGCATGGCTCGAAAAACGCCAGTAAACCGAGCACCGCCGCCGCGCCGAGTAACAGGGCAGTCATTTTTTATCCGCGCCTTCAAGCCGCTTTGTCAACTCGGCTTTCAGGCGTTTGGCCGCAGGCAGGCTGGTGAAAACCAGTTCGTCGTTTATGGCGATAGACGGCGTTGACAAGACGCCAAGCGCTACCGCATGGTCCAGTTCTTCCAGTACGTTGACTTCGCGCCACTGGATGGCGTCGCCGCCGACTTCCTGCGCCAGATCGCGTAAAAGCTGTTTGGCGCGACTGCATTTGCTGCAGCCCGGTGAAGAAAAGATTTCCAGCTTGAGCATGGTTTGCCTGCCTCGCCCAGACATTAAAAATTGAATCGCGCGCTGATTCGCGCAATATAGTCATTTTCCAGCGCGGTTCCGTTCAGGTCTTGCACAACGGGTATCTGGATGGCTGTTTCGATGATCCAGCGTTGCGTGACGTACTGAATCCCCGGCGTGATGAACAGCCGGGTTCCGCCGGAATCGGGGTCGGACGCGCCGCCGATGGCATTTTTCTGCTGGTGAATCAGGTTCGTTTCCAGTACGCCGTAGAGAAAGCCCGGTACGCGGCCTTTCAGGCTGCGTGGCCACAGGCGGTATTGTAGCGAGGCGTCCAGTCGCGTGACATCGCCCGCGTCGAATCCGTTGGTCGTGTTGATGATCTTGTGGCTCAACTGGGCGTCGATCTGGTAATTCAGGGTCTGATAGGTGGTGATGACGCCAAACAGCGGGTTCCAGGAGCCGTTGCCCGGTTGCACAGCGGCGGGCAACACGCCGATGGCGTCGCGTTTGTCGTCAACCCCGGTGGGGACAACGACGCCCGCGAACGGCGCGAAGCGGAAATTTTTGCCTTTTTCGTCATGTTGCAGCAGGGTATACCGTCCAAACAGGGTGATGTCTCCCACGCCGCTGGCGCTGCGGGTGACGCGCTGGCCGTCTGGCCTTGTCAGCGACAGGCTTGTGTCGTGGTAGGGGATGACGCCAAAAAGCGCCAGTTTCGGGCTTGCGCCGTAGCCCAGAACCGTGACCGAGGTTTTTGCCATGCGATCCCTGTTCAGCCCGGACGGGTCATCGCCGGACTGGTTGACGATGAACTGCTGCCGGGCGAGGAATTCTCCCGAGGCTACCGGCAGCGCGGTGTTGAAGGTGATTGGCGCGGCCAGGGCGGGTTGAGCTGTGATGGCGTTGACGGTGAGCGCCGCGGCAAGCCATCGTGAGGGAGTTGGACATTTTGTCCGTTTACTACTTATCATGTCTGTCTCCTCAGATCCCCAGAGCCATGCGCACGGGCAGCGCCACATAGGCCGCCAGAAAGCCGATGACCCAGATCACGATGGAGGTCCAGTAAATGCGCTGATTCCATTTTCTCGAGGCGGCGCACAATCGCGCCAACTCCGGGTCGGATGGGCAGCTTTGACCCTCGCGGCGCATATACCAGCCCGCGATAATCAGCATCACGCCCGAGAAGGCAAATACCCAGATTTTGTGTTTGCTGAGCACGATCAGAAACGGCAAGGCGCTGGTCAATGCCGCCACCGTCGCGCCCATGCCCAGCGTCACCAGAATGATTGGCAATGCGCAGCAGATCAACGTACCGCTGCTGGCGAACAAGGTCAGCCAACTGACTTTTATGCTGTGGCCCGGATTGTTCAACGAGTTGGCGTCACTCATTTGACGGACTCCTGTTTGCCGCGATAGGTAAAACCGGCATCCTGGAACAACTTTTTCAGTTGCGCGTCGTCCAGCTTCACGCTGTCCGCTTCTACTGTGACAATGCCTTTGTCCAAATCCATGTCGATAAATTTCACCCCGTCAATTTTGTTGAATTTTTTCTCGATGCCAAAAGCACAAAATGGACAGGCCAGCCCATCCACACGAATTTTATATTCCGTGGTTTGGGCGAACGCGCCGTGCATCGGGGCAAGCAGCAACATGCCGATGACGATGGCATGGGTGATGATATTTTTCATAATTCTCTCCGGGTGGCGTGTCAGCGCCGAGTCCTGTTTACATGTGGCAAGATCATACTTTCTGGAGTTAACTCCAGGTCAAGAGGAAAAGGGGGAAAACCGGAAGCCGCTGGCCGCATGTCAGTCGGGTTCAAACGCAAATACGCCAGTCCTGGCGTTGTTTACAACAGATGTTTCAGCCGTTTGGCCACATGGTCAATGAACATGCGGACCTTGGCCTGGCGGTAATGCGCGTCCTGATAGACCGCGTAGACTCCGGCGCTGCCACAATCGTATTCGGGCAGCAGCGGCACCAGTTGCCCGGATTTCAGCGCGTCTTCTATCAGGAACCGCGATAGCGGGGCGATGCCGGCGCCACTGAGCAGCAGGGAGCGCACCGCAATCACGCTGTTGGTTTTGATGCGCCCTGATACCTGCACAACCTGGCGCGACTTGCCGCGCGTAAACGCCCACTGATGCGGTGTTGGCAGCAGGGTGAAAATAATGCACTCGTGTTGCGCCAGCTGCAGCGGGGTGGTCGGCGATCCGTGCCGTTCCAGATAGTCCGGCGAGGCGCAAAGCAAACGCGGCGACTCGCAGATTTTGCGGGCAATCAGCCCGGAATCCGCCAGCCAGCCTATGCGCAGGCTGATATCAATGCCTTCCTCCACCATGTCCACAACCCGGTCATCCAGTCGGAGTTCAATGTTCATCGCGCTGTATCGCTGCGTGAACTCGCTGACGGCTTCTGCCAGTTGCGGGCCGAGGCTGATCGGCCCGGCGATCTTAAGGGAACCTCTGGGTTCGTCCTGTAGCTGGCGGATGCGCTGGCTGGCGTTTTCCGCCTCGGCAATGATGCGGGTACAGCTCTGGTAATAGATTTCTCCCGCTTCTGTCAGACTGAGCCGCCGCGTGGTGCGGTTGAGCAGGCGTACGCCCGAATTCTTTTCCAGCAGGGTGATATGCCGACTGACCGCCGAGCGCGCAATACCCAGACGCCGCGCCGCGCCGGCAAAACTGCCCGATTCCACCACATGGGCGAAAACCACCATACGTTTGAGGGTGTCCATGTTGCGTCCTGATTGATAACAAAAACGATACTAATAAAGTATCAGAATTATGCATTGTTATCTATATGCGTCAGTCATAGTATTTTTATACATGGCGCTGGCGACCGGCGCTATTCAATAGCTTCACAGGAGATTTAATGATGGCCAAAGCAAGCAAAGCCATGCGGTTTTTCTTTTTTAATACCGCTTTTATTATTCTGATCGGCATCTGGCTGACAGGTTTCGACAAGGTGCACTGGTTTCTCTACATCGTGCCGGCATTTTTCATTTTTGCGGCCCTGGTGGGCATTTGTCCGGGTCTGATAATTGCGCGGAAAATTTTTGGCGAGAAATGATGTATTTGCCTGAATCCTGCCGCCCCAGTTCATGTCTGGGTTCATGCCTGGGTGTGGACGCGGCGCGGCAGACAGGGGCGCGAAGGAGGATAACGACATGAAACAGACAGAGTTGTTCAGCGCGTATGCCTTGAGCAAAGAACTGATCCTGAGCAATCGTATTGTCATGGCGCCCATGACCCGCTGCTTTGCCGACGATGAACTGGCGCCCACCGATGCCGCGATTGCGTATTACGCCGCCCGCGCCGATGCCGGTCTGCTGGTCACCGAGGCGACCTTGATCCATGCCGATGGCCAGGGCTACCCTCATACGCCGGGGATCTGGTCAGAACGGCAGGTGCGCGCCTGGCGCGGGGTCACTGACGCCGTACACGACGCGGGCGGACGTATTTTTTGTCAGCTATGGCATACCGGTCGCATGGCGCACAGCCATTACACGGGTCAGCAGCCCGTGGCGCCCAGCGCGGTTGCCCTGCAAGGTTCTCTGCCGCGGGCTCGTGATCTGGTATATGAAACCCCGCGCGAACTGGGCTTGGAGGATATTCACAGACTGGTGGAGCGTTACCGGCAGGCCGCGCAGAATGCCATGCTGGCCGGCTTCGACGGCGTGGAGATACACGGCGCCAACGGCTACCTCATCGACCAGTTCTTGCATGGCGAAACCAACCGGCGGGTGGATGAATATGGCGGCAGCGCGGAGAACCGGCGCCGGTTTGCGCTGGAGGTGGTGGATGCCGTGGCAAACGCCATTGGCGGCGAGCGCACGGCCATTCGCCTGTCGCCGCAGGCCTACGTCAATCTGGCCTATACCGAGGGCGACGAAGAAGTGTTTGAAATGTTGTTCGAAGCGCTGAACCAGCGTCGTATGGCCTATGTGCATGTGGCTGCCTTCGACGCGGATCTGAGCTACGACTATCTCGGTGGCCGCCCGGTGGATTTTGTGCGCCAGCACTATGAGGGCACGCTGATCGGCTGTGGCGGCTTTACGCCTGAAAAGGCGGAAGACGAACTGGAAAACGGGCGCATGGACCTGGTGGCGTTCGGCCGCAGTTTTATCGCCAATGCCGATCTGGTGAGCAGGATTCGCGACGGTCGCGAGCTGGCGGTTTATGACGAGGCCATGCTCGGGAGTCTGACGTGAAGGCCGATGTTGAACGCGATGTGGCGCGGCATTATGCCAGCGCCAACCTGCTGGATAATATACTCGCGGCGCTAAAGGCGGCAGGCCGGAGCGAGGCTGAAGTTCGCCCCGACGATCTCGCGCCGTTTGAAGAATTGCATATCGGCGGGCGCGCGGCCACGGAATATCTGGTGGGCAAGCTGGATCTGCGTCCCGGCGATCAGGTGCTCGACGTGGGTTGCGGCATTGGCGGCGCTGCGCGTTTTATCGCCGCTACGCGAGGATGCCGGGTGACCGGTATTGACCTGACCCCGGCGTTCATTAAGGCGGCACAAACCCTGAGCGGAATGGTTGGCCTGGAGGAGCAGACAGACTTCGACGCCGGCAGCGCGCTGGATATGCCCTACGATGACCATCGCTTCCGCGCGGTGATCAGCTTGCACGCCGCCATGAACATTGCTGATCGGCCGGCGCTTTACCGGGAAATGGCGCGGGTGCTGAAACCGGGCGGCGTCATGGGTATTTTCGACGTGATGAAACGGCGCGACGACGCGCTGGCGTTCCCCGTGCCGTGGGCGGAATCGCCGGAAACCAGTTTTCTGACGACCCCGGACGACATGCGCATGTTGCTGGAAGACGCGGGATTGATGGTGCTGGAATCCGAAGACCGCTCCGATTTCGCACGCGAGTTTTTCGCAAAAGTGCTTGCCAGAGAGCCATCGTCCCGATCCTTTTCCGCGCCGCGCATGGCCATGAAACGTAGCAGGGAAAAGCTGCTCAATGTGTTGGCCAATATCGAATACGGACGTATTGCGCCGGTGTTGATGATCGCGGTCAAACGTTGAGCAGCCGCTGAAAAGAACCCATGACCAGGCCATTACGCAGCGGCGGGTATTGCCACCAGGGTCCGTCAAATCCATCTTCCGAGCATTCACAGGACATGGTTATCTCCGTTATCGAGCAAGTTTTCTGCGTGAAAAGAAACCGTACAACGACGGCAATACGAACAGGGTCAACAGGGTCGAGGACACCAGTCCACCCACCACCACGGTGGCCAGCGGGCGCTGCACTTCCGAACCGACGCCGGTGGCGAGCAGCATGGGGATCAGACCCAGCGCGGCGATAAAAGCCGTCATCAATACCGGTCGCAGACGAGAGAACGCGCCGCCGAAAATAGCGTCTTCCACTGGCAAGCCGTCGTCCACGCGGCGATTGATGGCGCTTACCAGCACCACACCATTGAGCACCGCCACGCCAAACAGGGCGATGAAGCCAATGGAGCCGGGCACCGACAGATACTGGCCAGTAAGAAACAGCGCGGCGATGCCGCCGATGGCCGCCAGCGGCACATTGAGCATGATCAGCAGCGCCTGACCGACCGAGCCGAAGGCGAAATAGAGCAACAAAAAGATCAGCCCCAGCGACAGCGGCACCACGATCATCAGGCGTTTCTGCGCACGTTGCTGGTTCTCGAACTGACCCCCGAACACCACGCTGTAGCCGGGCGGCAGGTCGATTTCCTGGTCAATGCGTTGGCGCAGTTCCGCCACCAGCCCGCCCATGTCGCGGCCTTCCACATTGGACTGAATCACCACGCGGCGCTGCACGTCGTCGCGGCGTATTTGTGGCGGGCCGGATTCGATGGAAACACTGGCTATGTCGCCCACCCGCACCCATGCGCCGTTGGGCGCCTGCAGAATCAGGTTGCGAATGGCCTCAACGCTGTCGCGGTATTGCTGTGCCAGACGCACATAGATGTCGTAGCGCTCGTTGCCGTCGATGACCTGACCGGCTTCCTGTCCGCCGATGGCGTCGGAGACCAGATCCATCACCTGCGCCACGGCGATGCCAAAGCGCGCCAGCTTGTCGCGGTCCGGGCGCACCACCAGTTGCGCCTCGCCGGCGATCTGCTCCATCTCCACCGAGCGCGCGCCTTCCACTTTCTGTGTCAGTCGCTGAATGGCGCGGCCCTTGTCCGCCAGCACCTCGAGATCGGGGCCGAACAGCTTGATGGCAAGCTGTGCCTTGACGCCGGACAGCAGTTCATCGACGCGGGTGGCGATGGGTTGCGAGAAGGTAATCAGCAGGCCCGGCAGCAGGTTCATTTTCGCTGCCATTTTTTCCTGCAGCGCGGGGCGGTCTTTCGCCGTCGTCCATTCCTTTTGCGGTTTCAGCCCCACAAAGATTTCAACGTTGGACACCGGCTCCGGGTCGCCGCCCACCTCGGCGCGGCCTACGCGGCTGGAAGCGTACAGC
>JALXFQ010000461.1 GCA_027067235.1 Gammaproteobacteria bacterium | reverse complement strand
TGAAACTGACGCGGGAACCGGGCGGTACCGCGCTGGGGGAAGCCTTGCGCGGCCTGTTGCTGGGCAGCGAAAACGAGATCACCCATGATGCCGAACTGTTGCTCATGTTCGCCGCCCGCGCGGAACATGTACACAGCGTTATCCTGCCGCATCTGACCCGGGGCTGCTGGGTCATCTGTGATCGTTTTACCGACTCCACTTATGCCTATCAGGGCTGGGGCAGGGGCGTGCCGCTGGAACGTATCGCCGCGCTGGAAAACTGGGTGCAGGGCGAATTGCGTCCGGACAGTACCCTGTTGTTCGATTTGCCGGTGGAGCAGGGTCTGGCGCGGGCCGGCCAGCGCGCCGAGCTGGACCGGTTTGAACAGGAAGATAGGGCGTTCATGCAACGCGTGCGTGAAGGATTCCGGTGCAGGGCAGAATCTGAACCCGACCGAATCCGCATTATTGACGCCGCCGGGAGTCCGGAGCAGGTGGCCGGGCAGGTAAGGGCGGTGATCAGGGAACTGATAGCGCAATGGCAGAAAGGGCGGGCAGAGTCATGAACGAAGGCGAACTGGCGCCATGGCTGGTGGCTGCCCGGCAGCAGTTGGCTGGCGTGCACGGGGGTTTCCCCCAGTCGTTGCTGCTGGTTGGTCAGCAGGGTATCGGCAAGTCGGATCTGGCGCAACATCTGGCATCGGCCCTGCTGTGCGAGAATCCAGCGCAGGCAGGGCAGGCCTGCGGCCAGTGTCAGCAATGCCGTCTGTTCGGGGCAGGGAACCATCCGGACTTTCATGTGGTTCTGACCGAAAAAGAGAGCGCCGGGGAGGAAACTCGGCTGGCCGGTTATGGTATGCGCTATTTGACCGACAATCAGAGGAAACCCGGCAGAAAAAAACGCTCCGAATTCATCCTCATCGACCAGATACGCGAGTTGTCCGCCAATATTGTGTCTACACCCCAACTGGCGAATAAAACCGTGGTGTTAATTTCTCCTGCGGACAGTCTTAATCGTAATGCAGCGAACAGCTTGCTGAAAGTACTGGAAGAGCCGGTAAATACCACCTATTTCCTGTTGCTGGCGCACCGTATTGCCTCCCTGCCCGCCACTATTCGCAGCCGATGCCAGCATGTTCATATTCCCCTCCCTGCCCGGGACCAGTCACTGGAATGGCTCACCGGCAAGCATGATCTGGACCCGCAGGAGGCGGATATTACCCTGGGTCTGGCGGCCGGAGCGCCAAAAACAGCGCTGGAGTTCGGTCACGACAAGCTGGCGTCGAAGCGCTCGGACTGGCTGAAATCACTGTCCGAGCTGGCGCAAAATCCGGGTGCCGAGACTTCTGTCGCCAGCCAGTGGAACAAGACTGGCGCCCGTACCGGTTTGTTCTGGCTGTATGGCTGGGTGAGGGATCTTGTCGTGTTCAAGGTTCGCCGGGGAGCTCCGCCGCCCGCCGCCCGCTTGTTCAATGCCGATTGCGAAGCCAGGTTGCGCAACGACGCAAAACGTCTAGACTTGGTGCAATTGATGACTTTTCTCAGTCTGGTTGAGCAGCGTCTTGCCTTGCTGGGGCGCTCCAGTGCGGATGAACTGCTGATACTGGAAGAAGTTCTGGGTAACTGGAGTAATCTATTCTCCGAACAAAGGTGAAAAAGGAGGCAGGCATGTCGGGAAACACCTTGAAACTGGAAGAACCTATTGTAATAAAAGGGAAAAACAAGCTTTATGCGTCCTATATGGGCTATCTCGCCCAGGGCGGCATATTTCTGCCGAACTTACTTGCGCCAGCCATGGGCGAGAATGTTGAAGGACAAATCCGATTTGTCGACGACGATGGGCGGGAGGAGGAAATCCAGATGCGTGGCAGGGTTGTATGGAAAACACCGGTCGGCGCACAGGGAGGCCGCACGCCGGGCGTGGGCATACAGTTCCTGCGCGTGGAAGGACAAAACCGTAATGTCGCAAAAAACACCATGGAACGCTGGCTGGGTGACACGCTACAATCGGGAGAAAGTTCCTACACGATGTAACTCTATGCCCAATCTTGTTGATTCCCATTGTCATATCAATTTTCAGGATCTGGCCTCACAACTTCCCGACATACTGACCAACGCCGCAAACGCGGGCGTAGGTTACATGCTCTGCGTTGCGGTGAATATCGAGGATTTTCCAGAGATCGCCTCACTGGCTGAGGAACACCCGCATATTTTCGCTTCTGTCGGCGTCCACCCCAATGCACAAAACGGCGAAGACCCCGGCGCAGAGAGGCTGGCTGAACTGGCGCTGAAGCACAACGTGGTTGCCATAGGTGAAACCGGGCTGGATTATTTTCGCAGCGAGGGTAACCTGGACTGGCAGAAGAAACGCTTTTCCGAACATATTGAGGCGGCCAAACAAACCGGATGCCCGTTGATCATTCATACCCGTAGCGCGGCCGACGACACCATGGACATGCTGCGCGCCGAAAACGCTGAAAAAGCTGGAGGTGTGATGCATTGTTTTGCTGAAGACTGGGATATTGCCAGACAGGCACTGGATTTGGGGTTTTATATCTCTTTTTCGGGCATCGTCACCTTCAAAAACGCCGAAGCGATCAAGGAAGTGGCGCGCAAAGCGCCGCCGGACCGCATCCTGGTGGAAACCGACGCGCCATATCTTGCGCCGGTGCCGCTGCGAGGCAAACTGAATCAGCCGGCTTATGTTCAACACACGGCTAGACACGTGGCAGAGCTGCGCGGCGTTCCGTATGAGCAGTTTGCCCAAGAAACCACCGACAATTTCTTTCGTCTGTTCTCGAAGGCCGAGAGGCTGTCTGAAGGCAGTTAAGCCGGTGGTCACTCACCATTGCCGGGCGAAACGACTGCTGCAAACAGGACCTGGCGCCTGAAAGCGCCAATATAAACATTCGCATAATATATATTATGTAAAGTAATGGCCTTGACAAGCTGCGAAACTGTTTAAGCGAAAATGCCGGAGTACGCGCCTGGAAAAATTCTGTAAGGCAGCAAGAACATTTCACCCCGTAGAGAGTTATTGACGGATAGTGCGAAGCGAAACCTATTTGTTCTCGTAGAACACATAGCTGGTCGAATAGTCACTGAACTCGAAATAAACTTTCTTCTCTCCGGGATCTACCTGCATATTCTGGTTTTTGTCGTCATAGCCGTAGCCGTAACGATAGGGTCTGGGCGTATTGCCATGGGTGCTGACTGCGGTGGATAGCTTGTCTATCTTGATAAAACGTTTCACCAGTTTGTCGCTGGCGTAGATGTCCAGCACACCTTCGGTGCCTGTCCAGTTCTGTACCGCGCGGCTGAGTTTGTTCTGGGTTTCCTGGGTGCAGCCACTGATACTCATTAGTAACGCTGCGATGATAAACGGGAAATTACGCAT
>JALXFQ010000460.1 GCA_027067235.1 Gammaproteobacteria bacterium | reverse complement strand
GTTTATGCGCACACCGGATTCATGCAGGCAATGCGGAATCTGGGTATCAAACTGGACGCCAGTGCTGGTTGCAGCGCCGGTTCGCTGGTTGGCGGCTTCATGGCCAGCGGCGTAGCTCTCGATTCATGGACAAAGACTCTTGCTGATATTGACAGTAGCACTTTCTGGACGCCGGATTCTGTTTTCCGGATTTTTCGGGAACTGGTGGCGAACAGAGGACGTGGCTATACTGGCTTTTCCAGCACACGGGCGGCGATGAATTTCACCCGAAATACGTTGGCGGTGGAAACATTCAAGCAATGCGCGTATCCATTTCATGCGCTGGCGGTAAATCTGGGCACAGGTAAAAAGGTGGTTTTTTCCAGCGGGGAGCTGGCGCAACGCATGACCGCCAGCGCCGCCATCCCCATACTCTACGAGCCAGTAGAGATAAATGGCGAATACTATTGCGATGGGGCGTTGATCGACTTTGCGCCCACCGATGCCATTTGCTGTCGGCACAAGCTGGATGTTGTCATTGTTCACCATGTTTCGCAGACATTTGGTCAGGATGGCGATATAGCTGCGGCGCTTAAGGGGCGCTGGGCCATGCTGGAAGTTATGAACCGCCTGATTTTCCGGGACAAGCCCTGGTATTTGCGGGACGAGTCCCTGACTTTTCATCGTTGCCCCTGCGGTTGCGGGGCTGTGATTATCGTTATTGTTCCCGATTTGCCGAACATGCGCTGGCGCAGCATATCAGGAGGCGATATGGTTCAATACAGCGCCAAAGAGCAGACAGAAAATCTGCTACGCCCGTGGCTGGAACAGATAAAGCATGACCCGCGCAGGAATCTGCCGCGATCTGTCGAAACCTTGGCTCAACCCGGCAGCGGCTGCGGCATTGAATGACCCACCGAATAACACCTTAACCCGAGCTTCATATATGCATTTCCCCGGCACCTTGCTTTTGGCATTGATAGCCATTCCCGTTGTGCTGCTTTTCATCATTCATGTGATGTTTCGCGCGCCACGGCTGAAAGAAAAAGGCAACCCCGCCGACCATGGCGTTGCTTATCAGGAAGTACGAATACCCACGATAAACGGCAAACGCCTGTATGGCTGGTGGCTTCCCATGCCGGAAGCCAATGTGACCCTGGTCGTCATGCACGGCTGGGGCAGCAATATGGAACTGATGTTGCCGCTGGTCTTGCCATTGCACAAGGCCGGGCTGAATATTCTGCTGGTGGATGCGCGTAACCACGGACGTAGTGATTCCGACAGTTTTTCTTCGATGCCAAAATTTGCCGAAGATACCGGCGTCGCGGTGGATTGGCTCAAAAAGAACCGGACTGGATCGGCAGGGAAAATCGTGCTGCTGGGCCACTCCGTTGGGGCGGGCGCGGTATTGCTGGAGGCATCACGTCGAGACGATATCGCCGCAGTTATCAGCATCGCCGCCTTCGCTCATCCAGAATGGATGATGCGCCGATATCTGGATCGATTTCATACGCCGGAATTTTTCAAGCGCTGGGTGTTGCGTTATGTGGAATGGATTATCGGATATCGATACGAAGAAATTGCTCCCATGAATACCGCCTGTCGTGTTCATTGCCCCGTATTGATTGTTCACGGTGCCGATGACCAGACCGTGCCGGTAAGTGACGCGTATGCGATTCGAGATAATTGCCCGGACAGAGGGTTGGAGCTGCTGTTGATAGAAGGGGCGGCGCATGACTCCGTTAATGCCATTGAACAGCATTCCGGGGAACTGGTTTCGTTTTTGCAGAGCAAACGCGTGTTGCAGTAGAGCTGGCGTAGAGCCTACTTCTCCGAATCCATCCCTTCAATAATTGGACACCCGTCTTCAGCGCCCCGGCACAGGTTCATCAGCAGGATCAGTTCGGTTTTCAGTTTTTGCAGCTCGTCGAGCTGGCTTTCGATCTGGGTGAGTTTGTCGGCAGTCAGTTGGCGCACGCTGTCGCGGGCGTGTTGCGGGTCTTCGCGCATGGTCAGCAGGTCCTTGATTTCATTCAGGCTGAAGTTCATGCGCTGGGCGCGCTGGATGAAGCGCAGGCGCGAGATGTCCTTGTCGCTGTAAAAACGGACGCCAGCGGCGTTGCGGGTGATGTGGGGGATCAGGCCGAATTTTTCGTAATAGCGCAGCGTATCGGCTGACAGGCCGGTGAGTTTTGATGTTTCGCCGATTTTGTACATGGGTCAAATAGTCACATGGAAAAGGAGTCATTCAGAAGATACAGCCCGACAGCAATCAGGGTAATCCCGGCGAGCGTTTCAAACAACTTCTGATGGCGCGACAGCAGTTTCAGGGATTCCAGCCAGCCCATACTCCATGCGCCCAGGATGATCGGAATGCTGCGTCCCAATGCGAAAGCGAGCAACAAGGCGAAGCCGAAACTCACTGAGCCGATAGCGGCGCTGGCGGTGAGCGTGACCAGCAGCGCGGGCGTGCAGAACGGGCAGATGGCGACGGAAAACGGAATGCCCAGCAAAAATGCGCCCCACAGACCGGTGGCTTTTTTCGCTTTCATGCCGAGCCAAGGTATGCGTATATTGAGCTAGCCAGCCCACATCGCGCCCAGGACGATGAGTAGTGGGCCGAGCAGCCAGTTCCAGTATTTGCCCATGATGTTTTGCACCCATCCGCCGCCCAGAGCGGACGCGACTCCGAGCACGACATGGGTGAGTATGATGCCGCTGATAAACGCGCCGCCCATCATCAGCGCGCGGCGTTCTTCATGGGCTTTGGCGACGTAGGCGATAACTACCGGGATGGAGGCGAACGACACCGGGTTGAAGCTGAACACGAAGCCCGCCAGAAAAGCCAGACCGATGCCCGCCCAGCTGGGGTGGGTCAGGGCGTTTTCCAGTTGATCGGCGCTGGCTTCGAGCGTCGGTATCAGCAGGTACAGGTCCAGCAAAAGCAGCAGTACGGCGGTAAGCCAGGGGCTGCCTCTGGCGGCGCGATTCAGAAAGTCCAGGTGCGCATCATCCTGTTTCTTTTTCGATAAAATGACCATGGGCAGGGTAAAGGCCGTTGCAAAAACCAGCCCGGCGACTACCGCCAAGGGGAGTGAATTCAATGTAGCCGAGATTGCGGCGACGATAATGACCAGCGGCAACGTGCAGGCGGGGAGAGTCAGTCCGAGCTGAACGGCGTCGGGCAATCTGGTTGCGGCGGGCAAAATCTTGTGGAACGCCACGTGCGGCACGGGAATATAGATAACGCGGGAAAGGAGATAGACCGCCGCCATGACGGAAAGCGCCAGACTGGGCGTCCAGGCATTCCAGTGCGGCGTGGGGGTGAGAACCACCGCCGCCGTGAACAGCCCGATTAGCAACAGGCTACGGCTGGCCCAGACCGCGAGCAGACTCTGGCA
>JALXFQ010000459.1 GCA_027067235.1 Gammaproteobacteria bacterium | reverse complement strand
TCTCTGGTGGGGGCGGCGGAGGTGGAGGCGGTGGCGGGTGGTAGCCGTGGAGTCAGTTGCCCGCGTGATGGCGGAAGCTAGCCGATCGCCGGTATTTCAACCCCGCGCAGCCGATGCGGCAGCTTGTTTTTTTCCGGATGATGGTGTTTGATGGCGGTTTTGTCGTCGCCTTCCAGCCGCGGCTTCATTTCTGACAGCGGCATGTCCGGCACTTCGATTTCCTTTTTCGGCTCGCGGCGTGGCCGCGGCTTTCTGTCGGTGCGCCGGTTGTTGCCGCCCCTCGGGTTGCCGCCGCGTGCGGGCCGGCCGCGAGCATCGCGTTTTCGGGCGAAAGGGCTGGGAATGGGGCGTTCCAGTTCGGGCAACAGGTCGTCGGTAATGGACGCCACCGGGATCTTGTGCTGTATGTATTTTTCGATGTCGTCCAGCGAGAACGCATAACGCTCGCAGGCAAAGCTGATGGCCTCGCCGCTGGCACCGGCGCGGCCGGTGCGGCCTATGCGGTGAACATAGTCTTCCTGGTCCTGTGGCAGGTCGTAGTTGTAGACATGGCTGACATCGGGAATATGCAGGCCGCGCGCGGCGACGTCGGTGGCGATCAGCACTTCTATTTCGCCCGAGGTGAACATGCCCAGCAGTTTTTCGCGCTTGTTCTGCGGTACGTCGCCAGACAGCATTTCAGCCTTGAAGCCGTTACCCGCCAGCATGCAGTAGATGCGCTCGGCTTCGCGCTTGGTGTTGATGAAAACCATGGAGCGGGTGGCTTTCGACTTGCGCAGCAGGCCTACCAGCAGGGGCAGTTTTTCGTCGTTGGCGGGGTAGTATATGGTTTCGTTGATCTGCGCCACGGTCATGGTGTCTGTGGGCGTGACCTTGACTTCCACCGGGTCGTCCATGAAATCATAGGCCAGTTCGCCGACGCGGTGGGACAGGGTGGCGGAATACAGCAGGCTCAGGCGCTCTTTCGCCGGCGGCATGCGGCGCAGTACATAGCGTATATCGTCGATGAAGCCGAGGTCGAACATGCGGTCGGCTTCGTCCATGACCGAAACGTCCACGGCGCGGAAGTCGTACACGCCCTGTTTCAGGTAATCGATCAGGCGGCCGGGCGTGCCAATGAGTACGTCCACGCCTTTTTCCAGAAAGGCTTTCTGTTTCTCGTAGCCGGTGCCGCCGTAAACCAGGCCAATGCGGAAATCCAGATGGGTGGCCAGTTGTTCGGCGTCCTTGTGGATCTGGATGGCCAGTTCGCGGGTGGGCGCCAGCATCACCGCGCGCGGCTGGGTCGGCTTGCGCCCTTGCGCCGGTTCCTTGGTGAGCATGTAGTTGAACGCCGCCAGCAGAAAGGCGATGGTCTTGCCGGTGCCGGTTTGCGCCTGACCGGCGACATCCCTGCCTTCGAGCGCATGGGGCAGGGATTCCGCCTGTATCGGTGTGCAAAATTCAAACCCGGCTTCTTCCAGCCCCTGCAATATGGGAGCCTCGAGATTCAGGTCGGCGAAACGGACATCTGTCAGGTGCTTGGTCATAGGGCGCGGATTATAGCCCCAACGGCGATGAAAAACATACTGTGCTTGCAATCCGCGCCGCTATCAAGTGAAATCGGGCGCAGGATCACTATCCACAGTCAGGAGAATGCAATGAGCGAAAACATCCTCAGTCTGAGCGATGATACGTTTGAAGAAGAAGTACTGAACAGTTCCGAGCCGGTGTTGGTGGATTACTGGGCGGAATGGTGCGGACCCTGCAAGTCCATCGGCCCGCTGATCGAAGAAGTGGCCTCGCAGTATGACGGCAAGCTGAAAGTGGCCAAGCTGAATATCGACGAAAACCCCGATACGCCGCCCAAATACGGCATCCGTGGTATTCCGACCCTGATGATTTTCAAGGATGGCCAGGTGGAGGCGACCAAGGTGGGCGCCCTCAACAAATCCCAGCTGGAAGCTTTTATCGAGGGCTCCATCTGAACCGGTGCAGCGGCAGTCATTACCCGTCTGCCCCGCCGCAGGCGCGGCCGGATCTGCCGGCCGCAAGCCCGGTCACTGGCTGTTTTGGCTCCGGGCCGGCCGTTTTCTGGACATTAACCAGCAGCAGTGCTATTTTCAGCTGAAATAATCTTCTTTTTGGCGAGTACTTTTCGGTCTCGACGATAATAACCAACCCGTTTTTCCGTTAAACCTACCGCAGGCGTCCTGTCTGTGAGCATTTCCTGGTAATACAGCTTCATGAATCTGACTGAATTAAAAAGCATGCCTGCGACCGAAGTCGCTGAGCTTGCCAAGTCCTTAAAACTCGAGAACACCGGCCGCCTGCGCAAGCAGGACATGATTTTTTCCATTCTCAAGGCGCTGGCGAAAAAAGGCGAAGACATTACCGGCGGCGGCGTGGTGGAAATTCTGCAGGACGGCTTTGGTTTTCTGCGTTCCGCCGACGCCTCCTATCTGGCCGGGCCGGATGACATCTATGTGTCGCCCAGTCAGATTCGGCGTTTCAATCTGCGCACCGGCGACACGGTCAATGGCCGTATTCGTCCGCCCAAGGACAGCGAGCGCTATTTTGCCCTGCTGCGGGTGGAGACCATCAACGACCTGCCGCCGGACGAAGCGAAAAACAAGATACTGTTCGAGAACCTGACGCCGCTGCATCCCACCGAGCGCTTTACCCTGGAACGCGGCGATGGCTCCACCGAAGATCTCACTGGCCGTATCATTGATCTGATCGCGCCCATCGGTAAGGGCCAGCGCGGCCTTATCGTGTCCTCGCCGAAAAGCGGCAAGACAGTCATGCTGCAACAGATCGCGCATTCCATCAAGGCCAATCATCCTGAGGTTGAACTGATGGTGCTGCTCATTGACGAGCGCCCGGAGGAGGTCACCGAGATGACTCGCTCGGTGCGTGGCGAGGTCATTTCATCGACTTTTGACGAACCGGCCTCGCGGCATGTGCAGGTGGCGGACATGGTCATCGAAAAGGCCAAGCGTCTGGTGGAGCACAAGAAGGACGTGGTTATTCTGCTGGATTCCATTACCCGTCTGGCGCGCGCCTACAACACCGTGCAGCCGTCATCGGGGCGGGTACTGACCGGCGGCGTGGACGCCAGCGCCCTGCAGAAACCCAAGCGTTTTTTCGGCGCCGCGCGCAACCTGGAAGAAGGCGGCAGCCTGACCATACTGGCTACCGCGCTAATCGAAACCGGCTCCAAGATGGACGATGTGATCTATGAAGAGTTCAAGGGCACCGGCAACAGCGAGATACATCTCGACCGCAAGATAGCGGAAAAGCGTGTTTTTCCGGCCATCATCCTCAACAAGTCCGGAACGCGCCGCGAGGAATTGCTTACCGACCCGGAAGAATTGCAGAAACTCTGGATGCTGCGCAAGCTGCTGCATGACGACAGCGATATCAAGGCCATCGAGTTCCTGCTGGACAAACTCCGGCAGACCAAGACCAACGCCGACTTTTTCGGTTCCATGAAGCAATAGCTGCTTGCAGCCCGACAGGGCTTGGTATAGCATACGCGCCCCTTCGCGCGCTGGCGCGGCGGCCTGAATACTGAACTACGGCATCGGACAATCTGAAATGAAAGCTGATATTCACCCGAAATACGAAGAAATTACCGTGACCTGCGCCTGTGGCAACACGTTTCAGACGCGTTCCACCCTGTGCAGGGATCTGCGTGTGGAAGTCTGTTCCGAATGTCATCCGTTTTATACCGGCAAGCAGAAACTGATGGACACGGGTGGCCGTCTGAGCAAATTCCGCGAGAAATATGGCCGCAAATAGGCGTTGCTGGTTTTCGGTCCGCGCAGTGTGCTGAAGACATCCGCCAAGCAATACATGACAAGGGCAGCCTGCGGGCTTGCCCTTTTTTTCTGTCTGGCGTCATGCGCGGTATCGTCGGGGCCTCAGGAAACCGTCTATGTTGAGCACGTCGTTGACGGTGACACGCTGCGCCTGGATAACCGTGATCTGGTACGGCTTATCGGCGTTAATGCGCCGGAACTGCGCCATGATCAGCATGCAGCGGAAGCTTATGCACGCCAGGCCACGGATGCCCTGGCCGATCTGGTGGAAGACCGCGAAGTTCGCCTGAAGCCGGGGGTCAAGCGCCTGGATCGCTACAAGCGGCGCCTGGCCTATGTGTTTTTGCCAGATGGCACGGACGTGCAGAAGCAGCTGCTCGAGCGGGGGCTGGCTTTTGTCATTGCCGTGCCACCGGATAGCGCTCACGCCGATGCCTATCTGGCCGCCGAAAACCGGGCCCGCGACGCTGGCAGAGGGCTCTGGGCCAGAGTCGATCGGCTTTTCAAGGACCCGAAATCCCTTGCCGCCAGAGACAAGGGCCGGTTCCGTCTGGTCAAAGGCAAGGTTACCCGGGTCATTCGCGCGAAAAACAATATCTATCTCAGACTGGGCGACAGCTTTGGCGTCAGGATTCCGCAGTCTGTTTGGCGGGAACACTGGCGGGGAAATCCGGACCGGCTGCGCGGCAAGACCATCGAAGTGCGCGGCTGGATCGGGCAGAACCGCTATGGTTTCACCTTGCCGGTCAGGCACCCGGTGATGATCCGGATCGACTAGTTCGCGCTGTAGCGTTGTACCCGGAGCAGGGCCTCCGGGAAGCCTTCGATTCGCCAGACATCAGAGCTGATGGCGCGCGACAATGTGTCCATATGATGCGCGGTGCGGGCGGCCAGTTGCCGCTGACGGCCGGATGCCGGGCGATGGAAAGCCATGACTTCGCCGACGCCCACGGCGGGCTGGAAATCCGGAGCGGGCGGCGTAGGCGCCACATATGGCTTGAACCGGTCATCGCCATTTCTGCCCGGGCCGGTTGGTATCAATTCGGATTTTCGCGGCATATGAGGCAACCAGACCGGCCGGTCGCTGGCCGACGGGATAGCCGGAGCAGAGTGGTGGGACCACATGCGGACCAGACCATCGGCGAACAGGGCGGCCCCGGCGGCGATGAGGGCGATGGCCAGCAGGTTGATGCTGCCATGCAGTTGTCTGCCGGTGTTGCCTGGGGTTTGCGCCTGAGCCATGAAATTACTTTTAATAACCGCGTCAAGTGGTTGTTTCAAGGGTATAGGCCAATTACGGCATATTGTCAACCAAACCCATTAGCTTTGGCCAGATCATGGCCGCATGCTGGCGTCGACAGGAGCGGGCTAGATATCGGAGTTCGGTATCTTGACGAAATCGGGAATGTCCCTGTGGGTTTCGGCCAGTTCGGTTTTGCTGGGTACGTGTGAAATCACTGTGTAGCCGGGCGCCGAGGCGGAGCGCGACGCAAAGTGCCGTAAACCGTCGGTCACCTGGGAAAAAATCCAGAAAGCAAAAGGCAGGGCAAAAAAGGCCATGAAGAACACGCGGGCCGATATCGGGAAGTGGGCGTGGGATTTGGGCGCTGCATAGCCCTGGACAGGCTGCTCGTTCGGGTCTGCAGAAATGATGACGCGATCAACTTTCCAGTCGGTTTTTCTCGACCCTGATAACTTGTTGAATACGCCCATGATTCCGTCCGTTTGCTAACCCAGATAGTGTAGCATATAAAACCCTTATAAATCAATATGTTGGAGCGTCTCAGCTGTGATTTATAAAAGTTATTGTTATCAGTCGGGTTGCTCGCTTAGTTGATAAGTTACATGAGGTATTGACTATTAACTGATCAAATCATGGGGCTGTTTTTGCGTTCATTGCGAGGTATTTTTGCTCCCATTGCAACGCAGTTTTGCAAATCAGGCCGAGGTCATCGTGCTGCGGCGTCCACTGCAGCACTTCGCGGATACGCCCGGCGTCGGCGATCAGTTCCGGCGGGTCGCCGGCGCGCCGCGGACCTTGCTCGATATTGATGCGCATATTGTTGGCCTGCTGAAAGGTATCGAGCACTTCCTTCACCGAATAACCATGGCCATAGCCGCAATTCAGCACCTGCGATTCGCCACCCTGCATCAGATAGTCCAGCCCCAGCACATGGGCGCGGGCCAGGTCTTCCACGTGGATATAGTCGCGGATGCAGGTGCCGTCGGGCGTCGGGTAATCGTTGCCGAATACGGTGATGGCGTCGCGTTTGCCGGTGGCGACTTCGCAGGCAACCTTGATCAGATGGGTGGCTTCGGGCGTGGACTGGCCCAGCCTGCCGTCCAGACTGGCGCCTGCGACGTTGAAATAACGCAGCGCGATATAACTCATGCGCCCGGTGGCTCCCAGATCGCTGAGCATGTATTCGGTCATGAGCTTGGACATGCCATAGGGATTGATGGGCGCCACCGGCGAGGTTTCGGCCGCCGGCAGTTGTTCGGGGATGCCATAAACCGCGGCGGAAGAAGAAAACAGGAACTTGTCCACGCCGACTTCCTCACAGCAGCGCATGACATTGTGCGCGCCGACAGTATTGTTGTAGTAGTACTCGATGGGATTTTCCACGGATTCCGGCACGACGATATAGCCGGCGAAATTGACTACCGCGCCAATGTTTTCGTCTTCCAGGGTCTTTTTCACCCGATCATGGTCGCGTATGTCGCCTTCGACGAAAGTGGCGGATGCCGGTATGGCCCAGCGGTGACCGGAATACAGGTTGTCCAGCACGACGACATGGTAGCCGGCGTCGATCAGCTGGCGGGAAGTATGCGATCCGATATAACCGGCGCCGCCGGTGACGAGTACGTTTTTGTTCACTTTTTTCTATTCCTTGTTTGGTGCTTGCCGTTCCAGCGCCGTGATGACCTGTTGCGGCGAAAGATTGTTCAGACAGTCCAGATGCTCCAGCGGGCATTCGCGCTGAAAACAGGGGCTGCATGAAAGGCCGAGGCTGACAACATGTGCCTGCGGGTTCAGTGGCGGCGTAAAGCCGGGGTCGGATGAACCATAGATGGCGACCAGTTTTTTGTCCAATGCGGCGGCTACGTGCATGAGCCCGGAATCGTTGGATACTACGGCGTCAGCCAGAGCCAGCAGGTCGATGGCTTCGCCAAGGCTGGTGCGTCCTGCCAGATTGACGCATGAATGGTCGGCAAGCCGGTTGATGTGTTCGCCGATGGCGTGGTCTTTTTCCGCACCAAACAGCCACACCGCGCCGCCTTTATCCATGTGGTTGCGCGCCACCTCGGCGTAATGTGTTTCGGGCCAGCGTTTGGCCGGGCCATATTCTGCCCCGGGGCAGAGCGCCAGCACCGGTTTGTCGGTGGACAGCCCGAACTTGTCCAGCGACACGGCGGCCTGGTTGGCGTCAACGCACAATCGCGGCGCGGGAACGGCGGGCGGTTGCCGTTCCGATCTGTCCAGACCCAGCGCCACGAAGCGCTGCACCGTCATGGTCAGGACCGATTTGTCCAGCTTGCGGATATCGTTGAGCAGACCGTAGCGCATTTCGCCGACAAAGCCGGTACGTCGCGGAATGCGGGCGAACCAGGGGATGAGGGCCGATTTCAGGGAATTGGGTAACAGGATGGCCTGGTCGTATGCTTCCGCCCGCAGAGCCTTGCCAATGGCGCGGCGCTTGCGCCAGCCCAGTTCGCCGTGCCCGGCGGGGCTGGTGATGGCGCGGCGGATTTCCGGCATGCGCTTGGTCAGGGCATTGCTCCAGGCCGGCGCCAGCACGTCAATGGCGGCGCCGGGGTGGCGCTGTTTCAGCACCTGAAACAGGCTGTGCGCCATGACCATGTCGCCCACCCAGGAAGGGCCGACGACAAGGATTTTTTCGGGCGAAGTCAGTCGACGACCTTGAAACGCGTGCCGCAATACGGACATCTGGCCTGGTCATTGTCATCCAGTTCCAGATAGACGCGCGGGTGCCCTGCCCAGATTTCCATGTCCGGCGTCGGACAACGCACCGGCAGGTCGGCCCGCTGCCATTCGATCAGTGACTGGTTGCAGCATTTGATCAGCTGTTGGTTTTGCTCGCTGCGGGTTTGCATGTTGGTCTCCTGTTGTTTGCGGTCGCCGTCAGTCTGCCACGGGTGTCAGCCATTCGGGCCACTGCTGGCGGCGGCCATGCACCTGATCGAAATACATTTGCTGCAGCTTTTCCGTAATGGGGCCGCGGTGGCCGGGGCCGATCTGGCGGTTGTCCAGTTCACGAATGGGTGTCACTTCCGCCGCCGTGCCGGTGAAAAATGCCTCGTCGGCGATATAGACCTCATCGCGGGTAATGCGCTTCTCGCGCAGTTCCAGGCCCAGTTCGTCGATGAAATGGCTGATGGTGTCGCGGGTGATGCCGTTAAGCGCCGATGTCAGCTCCGGTGTATAGACCACGTTGTCGCGGATGATGAAAATATTCTCGCCGCTGCCTTCGGCGACGAAGCCGTCCACGTCCAGCAGCAAGGCCTCGTCGTAGCCATTGGCGACGGCTTCCTGTAACGCCAGCATGGAATTGATGTAGTGGCCGTTGGCCTTGGCCTTGCACATGCTGATATTGACATGATGCCGGGTAAACGACGAGGTGTGGATGCGAATGCCCCTTTCCAGCGCCTCGTCGCCGAGATAGGCGCCCCAGTTCCAGGCGGCGACGATCACATGCACCCTGAGATTGTCGGCGCGCAGACCCATGCCCTCCGAGCCGTAAAACACCATGGGCCGGATATAGGCGGATTGCAGATTGTTCTCGCGCACCGCCGCGCGTTGCGCCTCGGCCAGTGTGTCCTGGTCGAACGGGATTTCCATGCCCATGATCTGCGCCGAATCGAACAGCCGCCGGGTGTGCTCCCGCAGCCGGAAAATACTGGTGCCCGGCTTTGCGTTGTAAGCGCGCACACCCTCGAACACGCCCATGCCGTAATGCAGGGTATGCGTTAGCACATGGGTAGTGGCGTCGCGCCAGGGAACCATTTCGCCGTCGTACCAGATGACGCCGTCTCTGTCGGCCATGGACATGGTGTGAATCTCCGGGTGTTGGGGACAAGGCCCGGTATTATAGACATGACGGGCTGAATTGAAACAGCCTCGTATTTGTCCGATTGTTTGTTCCAGATCAATCAATACACGGTCAAATGTTTGCTATGATGGGCCAGGCGACTAATCTGTCTGGTGATAGCGGCAAATCAAACGACGTGGCGGGTTTTCGAGGATTGCCGGCCCTGAATCAACGTATTGGACTTTCATGCAACGAGTTTATTTTCTGATGGATAACGAGGCGGCGTGCGACGCTGCCGAGGCCACCTTGATTGCCAACAAGGTGAACGAGAACCGCATTTACATATTCGATAACCTCGAAGATGAAATGGTGGCGCTGCCGGAGGCCCATGTCTGGAAAAAGCGAAGCTTCCCGCCTTTTGTCAAAGGTGGCATGGCCGGTGCCGTGGCTGGCAGTGTGGCGGCGCTGGCTGCCGTGCTGGTGCCTCCCGCCGGCGTTCCCATTGACTGGCACCAGGCGGTGTTCATGATTGCGGTGGGTACCATCATGGGCAGCATCATGATCGGCATGGCTTCCCACGGGGAGCATGTGAAGCGTCTGAAAAAGTTTGAAGATGCGGTGCGCGAGGACGAGTGGCTGCTGGTGGTTGACATGCCGCCAGGCGAGGAAAAGCGTTTGCGCAACCTGGTATTGACCCGCCATGCAGCCAGGTATCTGGGTACCGTGCCGCTGGGTAAGCTGGACAAGAAAAAAACCCAGAGCAAGGCATCGGGGGACAAGTAAATTACTGCGCCGGGGTTTTCTGCCGCCGGATTTGTGCCCCTGTTCAGGCGTTTTCGCTATCCAGTTTTTGCTCCAGATAGTGGATGGTGAAATCGCCCGAGGCAAAAGTCTCATCCGACAGAATCTCGCGCTGCAGCGGGATATTGGTCTTGATGCCTTCCACCAC
>JALXFQ010000458.1 GCA_027067235.1 Gammaproteobacteria bacterium | reverse complement strand
CCATAGCGACGCTGACGCTGAATCCGGCGGTGGATATTACCTATGATGTGAAGCAACTTGTTGCCGACTGCAAATGTTCATCCAGCGCTTCGCGCTATGATCCGGGCGGTAACGGCATCAATGTTTCGCGTGCCCTGCATAAACTCGGTATTGTCGCTGATACGCATTATTTCGTCGGTCAGGAAAGCGGCGTCATGCTGCAGGAATTGCTGAATCCGGAAGTGGACAACATGCACCCGGTACCGATTACTGATCGCATACGCATCAACTGCACGGTGCAACAGCGCCGCCCGCCAGAGGAATACAAGCTGGCGGGCGTTGGGCCGGCCATCTCCCAGCAGGAACTGGATCAGATTATTGAAGAATTCATGCATTCAGCGGCCGGTGGACTGGCGGTGCTGACCGGTTCCTTACCCGCCACTGCGCGTGAGGATGAATATGCGGTGATTACCCGCAAGCTGATGGACGGCGGGGCAAGAATCGCTGTGGACATCCAGCCGCCGCTGATGCCGGCTGTCATAGCATGCAAGCCGTGGCTGGTCAAAATGAACCACTACGAAATGGAGCAGCTTTGCGGTAAATCACTGCCCACCATTCAGGCGTTGACGGAAGAGGCGCGCAATCTGCAGAAAATGGGCATATCGGTGGTGTGCATTTCCCTGGGCGCCGATGGCGGTCTGCTGGTCAATCCGGAAAACAGCTATTTTTCACTGACGCCGAAAGTGAAAAGAGACTGCAGCAATGGCGCTGGCGACGCCATGCTCGGCGGCCTGCTGGCCGGTTTCGTCAAGGGGCTGAGTTGCGAGGATGCGCTGAAACTGGCGGTTTCCTGCGGCAGCCTCACCATGGCCCAGCCCGGTACCCAGTTGTTCGTTGTCGATGATCTGGATGCGGCCATGGCCAGTCTGGAAGTGAAAAAGCTCGATATCTGATGACATCAGGGCGTCCGGTGTCAGGCGCCAAACACCATCCTGAAAATGTAGAAAAACAGGATGGCCAGCAGCGCGCCAGCCGGTAGCGTGACGATCCACGACATGAAGATATTGCCCACCACGCGCATGTCGATGGCGGCGATACCGCGGGCAATGCCGACGCCCAGAATAGCGCCCACCAGTGTATGCGTGGTGGAAACCGGAATGCCGGTAAACGAGGCCAGCACCACGGTGGTGGCGGCGGCGATTTCGGCGGAGAATCCGCGCGTCGGTGTCAGTTCGGTAATATTTTTGCCAACCGTGGCAATCACCTTGTAGCCCAGCGTTGCCAGGCCGATAACGATACCGATACCGCCCACCAGCAGCACCCAGCTAGGCAGCGAGGCTTTTTGCAGCACTTCGCCGCTTTGCGCCACGCTGATGACCGCCGCCATCGGCCCTACCGCGTTGGCGACATCATTGGAGCCGTGGGCGAAAGCCATGGCGGAGGCGGTGAACACCATGAGAATGGCGAAGATTTTCTCTACGTTGGCGAAATGGAAGGATTTATCCGCTTTTGGATCGACTTTTACCCGACGTATCAGGACAGAGCCAACCACAGCTACGCCAACGCCGATGGCGGTGGCAAGCAGAAAAGCCTGCTCGGCGCTGAATGATATGCCAATGTGCTTCAAGCCTTTCTTGACCGTTACCAGCGCAAGAATGAAACCCACCATAAACAGATAGTAGGGGCCGTATTTGATGGCGTTTTTGAATGGCTCGGTGGTGTTCAGCACCAGCTTCTGGATACTGGTGAATACGGCAAACGCGATGGTGCCCGCCAGGATGGGGGAAACCACCCAGCTTGCGACGATTTTACCTACCTTGGCCCAGTGTACGGCGTCGATGCTGATGCCCACGGCGGCAAAGCCCACCACTGCGCCGACGATACTGTGCGTGGTGGATACCGGCCAGCCTTTTCTGGAGGCGATCAGCAGCCAGGTGCCTGCGGCCAGCAGCGCGGCAAGCATACCCCATACCAGCAATTCCGGCTGGGCGGTGAAGGCGTCGGCATCGACAATGCCCTTGCGGATGGTTTTGGTGACTTGCGCGCCAGCCAGATAAGCGCCGGAAAACTCGAAGATGGCGGCAATGACAATGGCCTGTTTGATACGCAGCGCCTTCGAGCCCACCGACGTGGCCATGGCGTTGGCGACGTCGTTGGCGCCAATGCCCCAGGCCATGAACAGGCCGAATACGCCGGCCAGAATCAGGTAAATGGTTGAATATTCCATGACCGCCCCCTATTTGGCCAGCATCAGTTGCAATCGACTGCCGACGCGCTGCGCATTGTCGGCCAGGCGGCCCACCCATTCGATCAGGCGATAGGTAAACATGACATCAGTGGGGCGCAGGGTGTCTTCCAGGCTGAACAGGGTATCGCGCAACTGGCTCTGCATGGCGTCGGTTTCGCTTTCGATACTGTTGAGCTCGTCAATCATGGTTTCCACCCGGTCCACTTCCAGACCGCGAAAACCGGTTTCCACCAGCTCGTCCAGTTCGTTGATAATGTCCATGGCCTGGGCCACCGCGTCGATGGAGCGGCGGCCATAAACCAGGAACAACTCCCGCATTTCGTCGGGAAGCTGCATTCTGCGGCCCAGAATCATGCCGGCAATATCCTTGGCCTGGTTGGCGATTTTGTCCTGCGTCAGCAGCACGTCCAGTACGTCGCGGCGATCCACCGGCATGAACAGGCCCTTGGGCAGCTGATGGCGCAAAGCTGCTTTCATTTCGTCGGCGATGTGTTCGTACTGAACAATATCGTTGCGCAGGCGCTCCACCTTGTTCCATTTTTGCTTGAACATTGCCTTGAACAACGGATTCAGCAGCTCAACGCAGGTGAGCACTTCCGCCATGTGTTTTTGCAGCGGCGAGATGGGCGAGCGACCGAACATGTTGGAGAGATAGTTTCCGGCCATGGTTTCCTCCCGGGGTGGTGGACGGTTTCTGGCGCGAATTTTCCCTTCCCATAATGGGTAGTGCAAGCGCTGCCGGGCAGAAAATCACTCGCAGGGAATATCAGAAAGAAGGTGTAATCGTTTGATAAACAAAGAGAAGCAAAGTGCGGCCATTTCCGTGCGGAAAATAAATGCTCGGGGCGGAAGCAAAAATGGCTATCTGAAAAAGAAAAAAGCCCCGCCGCGACTTCTGTGCGGCGGGGCTTTGACGGTGAAATGAACCCTGATATTCAGGGTTATTTCGCCGCGATTTCTTCCAGTTTTTTGGCCTTGATGATATTGCCGTTCAGGCCTGCTTCTTTGGCGTTGCCACCGAAAGCAACGGTCATCAACTGGCTGTAGTACGTCACCGGAATGTGGAACTTGGTGCCGTGCGCCTTGTTGATCTGATCCTGATAGACTTCTACGTTCATCTGGCAGACCGGGCAGGGAGTGACGATCATCTCAGCGCCGAAATCATAGGCGGATTCCAGAATCTTCTTGATCTGGTTCTGTGATTTTTCCGGTTCGGAAAAAGCCAGGGCGCCGCCGCAGCAGGTTACTTTCTGGTCGTAGTCCTCTACCGGATCAGCGCCGAGCGTTTCCACCAGCTTGTCCAGATATTTCGGATTTTCGTAGCTTTCACCGTGAATCCCGAACGGGCGATTGGTCTGGCAACCGACGTAGCCAGCGATTTTCACGCCTTCCAGCGGTTTGCTGACGTGGCTGCCGATTTCGTCGTAGCCGATGTCTTCGATCAGCACTTCCGCCATGTGACGGATGTTTTTCTCGGGCTTGTGCTCGTAGTTGATGCCGGCTTCTTTCAGCGACTCAATGGTGTCATTCAGCAAAGTCTCATCCTTGCCCAGACGCTCGTGTGACTCGCGCGTACCCAGCCAGCAGGCGGCGCAGGTGGCGACGATGTCCTGACCGGGGCTGTCTTCTTCCGCCAGCGCCAGATTGCGCGCATTCATCACGGTGCGGGGCAGTTCGCCGCCTTCCGCATAGCCGATAGACGCGCCGCAGCAGTTCCAGTCCGGGATCTCGTTGAGTTTGACATCCAGTGTTTTGCACATGGATTCCACGGAAACCATGTAGTTGGAAGCCGACGTTTTCTTCTCGGAAGAGCAGCCGGGATAAAAGGAATATTCTCTTGTTGCCATATCAGTAACCCTTACGCGTATCTTCGATTTCACGCGCTTTTTTCAGCGCTTTCTGCAGACCGGATTTGTCCTTGATGCCGCCAGCCTTGAACAGGCCCATGGGGTCGAGGCGGCCGGTTTTCAGCAGGCCCAGACCCACGTCTTTCATTGCCAGGGCTTTTTTGATGCCGTTGCCGAAGCCGTCCATGAAATACAGGCCCAGAGACAGTTTCAGTTCGTTGACGCGACCGCTGGTAGCGATATTGTCCCAGAATATCTTGGCAAAGCGCCGGGTCGGGTTGGCTTTAGGGGCCAGACCCAGACGGTGGGCGTAGTTGGCCAGACCGTGCATGATATGGGTGATTGGCAACTCGCGCGGGCAGCGCACGATGCAGTTGTAGCAGGAAGTACACATCCACATGGAGTCGGAACCCAGCACTTCCTCGCGCTTGCCGGCGCGAATCATCATGAAGATTTCCTGTGGCGGGTGTTCCCAGGCGTCGCCCAGCGGACAGGAACCCGCGCACACGCCGCATTGCATGCACATTCTCACCCAATCGCCTTCCTCGACTTTTTCCTCAACTTCCCTGAGGAAGTCATTACGGTACTTCTTGACCATTGCGGTATTGCTCATGATCTGCTCCCTTAGAATTTGAATGGGCTCATGCCGATCTCTTCGATCGTTGCAGCCATGTCGTTAATCAGTTTGGGCGCTCTTTCGATATCGGTGATCTCGACCTCGTAAGTGGCGACCCGCTCTTTTTCCAGGTTCAACTGGTTCAGGGTGTCGTCGATCTTGGACATGCGCATATGCGCGATTTCTGAACCCTTGACGAAGTGGCACTGGTAGTCGTCGCCTTTCTTGCAGCCCATCAGGATGATGCCGTCGTAGCCGCTGTTGAGGGCGTCGGTGATCCAGATCGTGTTGACGGAACCGAGACAGCGCACCGGAATAACCCGTACAAAAGCACTGTATTCGATGCGGTTCATGGCCGCCATATCCAGTGCCGGGTAGGCGTCGTTCTCGCAGGCCAGCACCATCAGGCGCGGTTTTTCGTCAAACTCGTCGGGAATGTCCACCGCCTTGAGCTGTTGGCCGATGGTTTCCACCGAGTAGTTCTTGAACGAGATAACCCGAACCGGGCAGGCGCCCATGCAGGTGCCGCAACGACGGCAGCGGCCCTCGTTGTATTGCGGATAGCCTTCCTCGTCCTCGTCGATGGCGCCGAACGGGCATTCCACCGTGCAGCGTTTGCACTGGGTGCAGCCTTCCTTGCGGAAGGTCGGGAAGCTCAAGTCGCCGGAACGCGGATGTGCGGCGCGGCCGACCTGGGCGTTTTCCGCCGCCTGGATGGCTTTCAGCGCAGCGCCAGTGGCGTCGTCGATGGCCTGACCGATGTCCATGGGACGGCGAACCGGGCCAGCGGCGTAGATGCCGGTGCGGCGGGTTTCGTACGGGAAACAGATGAAATGGGAATCCAGAAAGCCGAATTTCAGCTGGGGCAGGTCAGTGCCCTGGCGATAGTCCAGATTGAGGATGGACTCGACTGAAACTTCCACGGGGTTTTCCGCTTCCACGCCGTCTTCCTTTTCCTCTTCCTCCACCACTTCTGCTTCGTCGTCATCGGTGTCGATTTCCAGGGTGGCGTAAGGATCCGGGCCGGTCACCGGGATCATGCCCATGTCGAGCACCACCAGATCGGCCTCCATCTCGGTGTCTTCATCCAGTATCTTGTCGTGGAAACTGACTTTGAGCGTATCCCCCGCCGCATCGACCTTGCTGACGGCGCCCTTGGTGAAGATGACCTCCTTGCGCTGGCCGGAGCGATAGAAGTCCTCGCCGGCCGTGCCTGGCGTACGCAGATTGTCATAGATGATGGTGGTATCGCAGTCATCACCGTTGTGATGTTTGAAATACATGGCCTGCTTGATCGCCACCAGATCGCCCGCGCCGGAGTCGTAGCGCAGCTTGCCGACCTCGGTGGAGTTCTGGCCGACATCCTGAATGAAAGCTACGGCCTTCACTTCCTTGCCGTCGGAAGGACGCTTGATCGGCCCGCCGTCCGCGGCGCTGGCCAGTTCTTCCAGTTCGGCGCTGGTGATGACATCGGCATTACCGTAGCCAAATTCAGGAAATGCGGCCGGGTCGTGCAGCTTGAAGCCGGTGGCCTGGATGATGGCGCCAACATTCTCGGTGGTGGTGGAGCCGCTTTCCGTGGCGATGTCGACGCTGAACTGGCCGGGCGCGCCGGAGGTGCGGGCGATGCGGCTGTTCAGCGCGACGGTGATCTTGTCACTGGCTTCAATGGCGGCAACCAGATCGTCAATGCCGGTATCCATGGGCTCGTCGAAGGGCGCGCGATCCGGAATGCGCTTGTGCAACTTGCGCATCCAGCCGCCCAGCTCGGGGCCTTTTTCCACCAGCAGCACGTCATAACCGGCCCTGGCCGATTCCAGCGCGGCGGTCATGCCGGTGATGCCGCCGCCGACCACCAGAATGCGCAGGTTGTTGCCGTGGTTTTCGTTGGGCTCCGGTACGTCGAGGTACTTTGCCTCGGCACAGGCCATGCGCACATAGTCGTCGGCCATTTCCTGCGTGGTTTCCTGCGCTTCGTCGCTGTCCGGACGAACCCAGATCACGCCTTCGCGCAGATTGGCGCGGGACAGGGTAACGCCGTCAAAAGCGAAGGCATCGGTTTTGGCGCGGCGCGAGCAGGCGCAGATGACCACGCGATTGACGCCATCGTTGTCGATGTCGTCCTGTATGGTCTTGACGCCGTCGGCGCTGCACAGGAATTCGTGCGTTTTGACCACTTGCGCCTTGCCGTCGCGCTGCGCGGTCATTTCCAGTTGCTTGGCGTCGAGACGGTCGCCGATACCACAGCCAGTGCAGATATATGCACCTATTTTCTTTTCATCTGCCATTGTTTATGCCTCCGCTCCAGCGGTCTTGTTGATCACCTGGATTGCTTTCAGACTTGCCGCCGTGGAGTTCTGCACGGCGCGGTTCACGTCCAGGGCGTCCGTCGCGCAACCTGCGCCGAAGATGCCACAGCCGGCGTCGTCCGCATGGGCGTCGATGAAACCGCTGGTGTTGGCGGCGACTTTGCAACCAATCTCGTCAGCCTTGACTTCCGGGTCCATGCCGACCGCAAGAACGACCAGATCATACTCGTCGTCATAGCGGTGATAGCCTTCGGTGTTCACGCCGTGCAGGATGGGGTTTTTGGATTCCCGGTCCTGGGTGATGTTGGCCACCTTGGATTTGATAAAGGAGACTTTCTTGTCGTCCTTGACCTTCTGGTAGAAATCTTCAAAGCGGTCGATGGCGCGTATATCAATATAGTAGATGGTCGCGGACGCATCGTCATCGTCGCCGTAGGCTTCGGTCAGATAGGTGGTCTGTTTCAGCGAAGCCATGCAGCAGAAACGCGAACAGTGCTTGAGATGATTGCGGTCGCGGGAGCCGGCGCACTGGATAAAAGCGATTTTCTTCGCTTCCTTGCCGTCGGAGGGACGCAACAGCTTGCCGCCGGTGGGGCCGAACGGGTCCATCATGCGCTCGAATTCCATGTTGGTGACGACATTGTCGAAACGGTCGTAGCCATAAGGCTGGATTTTGGCCGCGTCGTAGGGCTTGAAGCCGGTGGCCCAGATCACCGCGCCTACGTTCAGGGACAGGCTTTCTTCCTGCATGTCCAGGTCGATGGCGTCATACTTGCACGCAGCCCTGGCTTTTTCGGCGTCTTCGGTGCCGATGATGCTGGGGTCCAGTACATAGCGCTGGGGCGCGGCCATGTTGGTGGGCAAATAAGCCGCCTTGTGTTTTTTCATGTTGAAGTTATGCGGATCATCCACTTCGGCGCTGATGGCTTCGGCGCAGTCGCCACAGGCAGTGCACTTTTCGTTGACATAACGCGGCGCGGTTTTCAGCGTCACGCTGTAGTTACCCGCTTCGCCTTCGATCTTGTCCACTTCGGTCATGGTCAGAACGCGGACACGGGGGTGAGCCATGATCCGGCGCTGGTTGATCTCCTGACCGCAGCTGGGTTTGCAAAGCTTGGGGAAATAGCGATACAGCTGTGAAACGCGACCGCCAAGGCTGGGATTTCTTTCGACCAGGATGACATCCTTGCCGCATTCGGCCGATTCGATCGCAGCGGTCATGCCGCTGATCCCGCCGCCGACGACGAGGATAGTCTGGTTCGTTGCGACTACATCTGTCATGTAGATGCCTCCAACAGGGGTTTAAGTTTGATCGACGCGTTACCGGCAAAGCCAGGGCCACGCGTACCTGCAAATTTTCAGGGGCGAAACATTATCATACCCGGATGTCAGCCACACCACCGATAAAGATATAATCTTCCGATGAGCGGATAGAGGTTCTGTATGGTGAGATTCCTGCTGTTTTCCCGTGTGGCGTTTGGCATACTCGCTGCTTTGAAGTTTTACGGGGTGAAAAATGGCAACCGGAACAGATGCCTACCTGATCGAGCAAGAGCCGTACTATCAACCGCAGGCGGACGAAATCGAGATATTTCAGGCTGCCTACAACAATAACATCCCCGTCCTGCTGAAAGGCCCTACCGGCTGCGGCAAGACCCGCTTCATGGAGCACATGGCCTGGCGCTTGCAGCTGCCGCTGGTGACGGTGGCCTGCCACGATGATCTCACAGCCTCCGATCTGGTGGGACGCTATCTGATCGTCGGCGGCGAGACCAAATGGATGGACGGGCCGCTGGCCTACGCCGTGCGCCATGGCGCGATCTGCTATCTGGATGAAGTGGTGGAAGCGCGCAAGGACACCACCGTGGTGATTCACCCGCTGGCCGATGACCGGCGCGCCCTGCCCATCGAGAAAACCGGCGAATTGCTTACTGCCACAGATTCGTTTTGTCTGGCCATGTCCTACAACCCGGGCTATCAGAGCGTGCTGAAAGACCTGAAGCAAAGTACGCGCCAGCGTTTTGTCGCCATTGAATTCGAGTATCCCGATGCTGAAGTGGAAAAGCAGATTGTGGTGCGGGAGGCCGGGCTGGGCGAGGACATGGCCGCCCGGCTGGTGAAATTCGCCGGCATGACGCGCAACCTCAAGGGCAGTGGCCTCGACGAGGGCGCCAGCACGCGCTTGCTGGTGCATGCGGGCAAGCTCATGGCGTCGGGCGTGGATGCGCGTATCGCCTGCAACAGCGGCGTGGCGCAGGCATTGACCGATGATCCGGAAATGCTGGCGGCTGTCAGGGAGCTGAGTTCGTCGCTGTTTTGACGAAGATCAAGCCGCCAGGCGGCCCGGACTGCTATAGTCCGGCCCCGAATGCGCAGTCAGGCCGCGCCGTGTCTGGCATATTAACTACCCCTAATAAGGTAGTTTATTTCTGCAACGCGGTCGGTTAGGATTCGCGGCCGATGGCCGGATTTGAGCCGGCAACAAACATGCTGAACCAGTCAGGCTGGAATTCAGCTCTGGTGAAAAGATAGCAATCAAACTTCGAGGTTATTATGTCTAACTTGTACTACGAAACCATTGACAAAATGGAAAAGGAAGGCGTTCAGCGCGACTATATTGTTGGCTGGGCGGGTGGTTATCTGCATCATCCCGAGCGCGAAGAGCAACGCATCACCGAAGCTTATGAAGCCGGTTATGCCGCAGGCAAGGAAAAGAAAACCGACGGCTGGGCTGACTGGAAGTAAGCTTCCGCGGCTGGCAGGTCGAAAGCAGGTAGGGCTTTGGTTCTACCTGCTTTTTTCGTTTCAGGGGTAAAAAAA
>JALXFQ010000457.1 GCA_027067235.1 Gammaproteobacteria bacterium | reverse complement strand
GGTGGACAGTGATGACGCAGTCAATCGCATACGCCAGGGCAAAGCGGTGGACATGGTCTATCCGGACCAGGGCGACGGCGAGATCGGTACTTTTATCGTTCCCAACGCCGCAGTGCTGATCAAGGGCGCGCCGCATCCGGATACGGCAAAGCAGCTCATCGACTATTTGTTATCCCGCGAAACCGAGCGCAAACTGGCGTTTGCCGATTGTGCCCAGATACCCCTGCACCCCGGGGTGGCAATGCCGCCGGAACTGAAGCCGATACAGAACATCCGGACCATGGCGGTGGATTATGCCGAAATCGCCCGGAAAATGGTGCAGATCCAGCCTTATCTGAAAAACTGGGCGGGGCTGTAAGCGCCCGCCGCCGGTTATGGCAAAGCGGCTGATTCTTGCGCTGGCGGTGGGGTTTCTTGTGGTCATTGGCGCGCTGCCGGTGTTGTCCATGCTGTTGCAAAGCGTCTATGTCGACGGCCATTTCAGCCTGGATGCCTTTCATGGCCTGCTGGGTTCCAGCCATCAGTGGCTGCTGCTGCGCAACAGCCTGGCGCTGTCATCGCTGGTTACACTGTTTACGGTGGCAGCCGGCGTGCCGCTGGGTATCCTGCTGGGCAAAACCGACCTGCCCTGTCGACGGCTGCTGACTCTGCTGTTTGTTATACCGCTGCTGATTCCGGCCTATATTGTTGCTGTGTCCTGGTCCGGGTTGCTGGGACACTGGCCGACGGCGAACCGCTGGCTGTTCGGGCTGCCGGGCTGCGTATTCGTGCTGTTTTCGGTATTTCTGCCGATTCCCATGTTGCTGACCATGGTTTTTCTGCGCACCATCAATCCCGAACTGGAGCAGGCCGGCCGATTGGTCAGCGACTGGCGCGGCGTAGTGCGGGGTATCACCCTGCCGCTGATACTGCCCGGCATCTGGCTGGCCGCCTTGCTGGTTTTCGTGCTTAGCCTGGGTGAGTTCGGGGTACCGAATTTTTTGCGTTTTGCCGTGTATCCGGTGGAGAGTTTCACCCAGTTCTCGGCTTTCTACAATTACCGCGCTGCCACCGCCGCAGCGCTGCCGCTGGCGGCGGTGACCCTGATTCTGCTCTGGCTGGAAGCGGTCTGGCTGCGCGACAGAACCTGGCGCATCCGTCCGGCCGCGGGCGCTGACCGAGCCCCGCTTGTCGAGCTGGGCATTCATCGCCGCTGGCTGTTTGTGCTGGTTTCCGGCGCCGCGCTGGTGCTTGCCGTTGCGCCCATAGTCCTGTTGCTGATCCAGTCCCCGGGCGCCTACAGCGAAGCATTCAGCCGGGCAGGGGCCAGTCTGTTGCGCAGTCTGGCGTATTCCACCACCGCTGCCAGTCTGCTGGTCGTGCTGGGTTTTCTCGTGGGCTATCTGGTGCATACGCAACCGAATCGTTACGGGCGCGCGGTGGACAGCCTGACTTTCTTTCTGTTTGCGTTGCCCGGCACGGTTATCGGTATCGGTCTTGTCAGTCTGTGGAATACGCCGTGGACCAATCTGGTTTATGCCACGCCGCTGATTATATTAATCGGCTATCTGGCCAAATACACCGTCCTGACCTCGCGCATGACTGTTTCGCAACTGGCGCAGATATCACCGTCCATGGAACAGGCCGCCGAGATTGCCGGCGCCGGCTGGTTGCGGCGGCTGCTTTTCATCGTCGCGCCCCTGGCCTGGCGCGGTCTGCTGGCGGCCTGGCTGGTGGCTTATATTTTTACCCTGCGCGATACCGGCATCACCATGCTGGTCTATCCGCCGGGGCGCGAGACCCTGCCGGTGCGAATTTTCACTCTCATGGCCAACGGCTCGCCACAGCTGATCGCCGCCTTGTGCGTCATCATGATCGCTGTCACCCTGTTGCCTGCCGGGCTGCTGTGGTCGCTGTTGCGCCGGAAAAAACAGGGAGCCTGGCATGGATAGCATTGAACTGGTGGAGGTAGACAAAGGCTTTGGCGGTGAAAGGGTTCTGCACGGACTGTCGCTGGCGGTGGCGCAGGGCGAGCGGTTGGTGATACTGGGGCCGTCGGGCTGCGGCAAGACCACGGTGCTGCGGCTGATTGCCGGTTTCTTCCCGCCCGACAGCGGCAGCGTCTGCCTCGAAGGCAGGCTGGCGTCCCGTGACGGGCGCGTTATCGTGCCGCCACAGCAACGCCATATCGGCATGGTGTTTCAGGATCTGGCGCTGTGGCCGCATTTCAGCGTGACCGGGAATATCGCGTTTGGCCTGAAGGCCACCGGCGTGCCGCAAGCCGAAAGGCAACGGCGTATTGACGAGGTGCTGGCGCTGACCGGATTGCAGGCATACGCCCGGCGCAGGCCGGGTGAGCTCTCGGGCGGCCAGCAACAGCGGGTTGCCCTGGCCCGGGCGCTGGCTCTGCGGCCGCACATACTGCTCATGGACGAACCCCTGTCCAGCCTGGACGAGGCGCTGAACAGGCGGCTGCGCGCAGAAATCGTAAAATTACAGGAACAACTGGGTTTTACCCTCGTTCATGTCACGCACAACCAGCAAGAGGCTCGTGATATGGCTACCCGCGTTGTCACCATGCGCAGCGGCCGGATCGGTTAGGCAGACGCCGGCCCTGTCATGCCCTCCAGACAGGCAAAAAAAAGCCCCTGCGTGACAGGGGCTGTAAAAAGGGGTTTCTCTGAAAGCCTATTTCAGCTTGTTGCTATGGCAAAGCGTACAGGTGACAACATCGCCTTTTTTGAGGTTGACGGTGAAGTTTTTGGCTTTGCCGCCTGGGCAGAGCGTACCATTTTTGCATTCACCGATGGTGAAGCTGCGATTGACCGCCACTTTCGACAACACGGTGCCCTGGCCATTGGAACCGTGACAGGCACGGCATTCGTTGGCGTTTCTTTCCGCCAGATGTTCGTGGCCGCCGTCCGCAAAGCCCTGTCCGGCAGTTCCAACCGGATGCATACCGTGCGGGCCTTCCAGCGTATTGCCGAGGCTGCCGGTGTGGCAGGTGGCGCATTCCACGATCTTGCCGCTATGTCCCTGTGCCTGATTGGCCGCAACATTGTCATTGGCGCCGGGATTGGCGGCAGGCCAGATGGAATGAGTGCTGCCGTGACAGGCTTCGCAGAAGATGCCTTTATGACCGGTGCTGGCCCGGTAAAGCATGGGATTGCCTGCGGCCGGCCCTGTTTTGACAGTGTTTTCCGCGAACCGCTTGTTCGATGGAACGATGGGCTTGGCGTTGCTGTCGCTGGTTTTCCAGGCCTGCAGCAGACGGATGCCATCGCTGTTGCCATCGACATCGACCGGGTTGGTCAGCGTGGCCGGTGAATTGGCCAGATTGTTGAGCGCGTCGCCTGTATGACAGGAACCACAGCCGGGTTCATTGGCCCAGGGCACGCGCGCCGTGGCCGGGTTGGTGTAGAAA
>JALXFQ010000456.1 GCA_027067235.1 Gammaproteobacteria bacterium | reverse complement strand
ATCATAGGTTGATTCTCCTTTGAGAAGATTTGGAATTTGAGAGCGTCGGGGCCCGAAGAGCCGCAACGGTCGAAAATATGTGGCACGGTAAATTATATGGATTGGCGCGTACAGTCCAGCGGTGGCGTCGGTTTTCATCCCTATGATTATTGATTGCAGTATCAACAATGGTTATCGGATTGACCAGAGCTGCGCTGTCTTTCGCTGGCGTATGAATTTACAATAGACTGAAATACTTGTACGACGTTGACCCATGACAACAACCGAACAGATAGACGATACCCGGATTGCCGGGATAAAGGACGTGATCCCGCCGAAAGACGTGATCGCAGAATTTCCGGCGTCGGATGCCGCCGTGCAGACCATCGCCCATACGCGCGATACCATTCATCGCATACTGTATGGCGAGGACGACCGGCTGGTGGTGATCGTTGGGCCCTGTTCGATCCATGACCCGGTGGCGGCGCGCGACTATGCCACGCGCCTGAAAAAGCTGCGCGACGAGCTGAAAGATGATCTGGAAATCGTCATGCGCGTCTATTTCGAAAAGCCGCGCACCAGTGTCGGCTGGAAAGGCCTGATCAATGACCCGCATCTGGATGGTTCTTTCCATATCAACGAAGGCTTGCGCATAGCCCGGCATCTGCTGGCGGATATTAACGACATGGGCGTTCCCGCAGCGACCGAATACCTCGACCTGATTACGCCGCAGTATGTGGCCGATCTGATTGCCTGGGGCGCCATCGGCGCGCGCACCACCGAATCGCAGGTGCACCGCGAGCTGGCTTCGGGCCTGTCCTGCCCGGTGGGCTTCAAGAACAGCACCGACGGCACCCTGACCCATGCCATCAATGCCACGCTGGCCGCTTCGCAGCCGCATCATTTCCTGTCCCTGACCAAGGACGGGCGCTCGGCGATCTTTTCCACCAAGGGCAATCCGGATACACACGTCATATTGCGCGGCGGCAAGCAGCCAAACTACGATGCTGAAAGTATTGCGGAAGCGGCGCGGGCGCTGGCTTCCGCCGGTCGTCCGGTGCGCCTGATGGTGGATCTCAGCCACGCTAACAGCAGCAAGGAATACAGCCGTCAGCTGGAGGTGGCGAATAATGTCGGCGCGCAGCTGGCAGGCGGCGACACGCGCATTATCGGCATCATGGCGGAAAGCCATATCGTCGAGGGCCGCCAGGATGTGGAGCAGGGCGCCGAGCTGACCTATGGCCAGAGCATTACCGACGCCTGCGTTGGCTGGGACGACACCGTCGGCCTGCTGCGCGATCTGGCGGCGGCGGTACGTTCGCGGCGAGCCGCCGTGGCCGGGAGCAGAACCGGAACATGACGGTTATCCGGCAGGAGGATTTTGTTCAGAGTATTGCCGACAGTCTGCAATACATTTCCTGCTACCATCCGCCGGATTTCATTCACGCTATGGCGCAGGCCTGGCGGCAGGAGCAATCGCCGGCGGCGAAAGACGCCATCGCCCAGATTCTGACCAATTCCCGCATGGCGGCAGCAGGCCGCCGGCCGGTGTGCCAGGACACCGGCATTGTGGTGGTCTTCCTCAAGGTGGGTATGGATTTGCGCTGGGAGGCTGGACTCAGCGTACAGGAAATGGTGGATGAGGGCGTGCGCCGCGCCTATACCGACGAGCACAATCCGTTGCGCGCCTCGGTAGTTGCCGATCCGGCTGGCAGGCGCATCAACACCCGCGACAACACGCCTGCTGTCATTCATAGCGAAATAGTTGCCGGCGACAAGCTGGAAATTACCGTGGCGGCAAAAGGCGGCGGCTCGGAGAACAAGGCCAGATTCGCCATACTCAACCCCAGTGATGATCTGGTGCAGTGGGTGGTGGATACGGTAAAAAGCCTGGGCGCCGGCTGGTGCCCGCCGGGCATACTCGGCATCGGCATCGGCGGTACGCCGGAAAAGGCCCTGCTGCTGGCGAAACAGTCGTTGATGCAACCGGTTGATCTGGCTGACTTGCGCCAGCGCGGGGCGAAAACAACAGCGGAAAAGTTGCGCATCGAAATCGCCGACCGGGTCAACGAGCTGGGTATTGGCGCGCAGGGGCTGGGCGGCATTACCACGGCGCTGGATGTGAAAATTCTGGACTATCCCACCCATGCGGCCTCGCTGCCGGTGGCGCTGATTCCCAATTGCGCCGCCACCCGGCATCTTCATTTCAGTCTGGATGGTTCCGGCCCGGCGGAATTCACGCCGCCCGATCTGGCCGACTGGCCGGATGTGAGCTGGCAGCCGGCCGCCGATGCGCGTCATGTCCAGCTGGACGATCTGACCCGGGAACAGGTTGAGCAATGGCAACCGGGCGAGGCGCTGCTGCTGTCCGGCAAGCTGCTGACCGGCAGGGACGCGGCGCACAAGCGCATCGCCGAGCTGCTGCAGAAAGGCGAGCCGCTGCCGGTGGATTTCAGCAATCGTTTCATTTATTACGTGGGTCCGGTAGATCCGGTGGACGACGAAGCCGTGGGTCCCGCAGGCCCGACCACGGCAACGCGCATGGACAAGTTCATGGAAATGATGCTGGGCCAGACCGGCCTGCTCGGCACCATTGGCAAGGCCGAGCGCGGCCCGGCGGCGATTGAGGCGATCAAGGAATATCGCGCGCCGTATCTGATAGCGGTGGGCGGCGCGGCCTATCTGGTAGCGAAAGCGGTTCGCAGCGCCCGCGTGCTGGCTTTTGAAGACCTCGGCATGGAGGCTATCTACGAATTTGAAGTGGAGAACATGCCGGTGACGGTTGCGGTAGACAGTCGCGGCAACTCAGTGCATCAGACCGGTCCGGCCGCGTGGGCCGGGAAATCGGTTTCCGTTTCATTTTCCTGAGCCGGCGCGGCCGCCGCGAATACAAGCCGCGAATACAATAAGCATATCGTTAAGTTGTTATATTCTATAAGATTATCGCAATATATAATTCTTGCGATGTTTTGATATTCGGTTAGAATGTGCGGCGTTTTGTCGCTACAGGCAAACAATAACAAATGACCGGAATGGCTGGCGATAACAAGAAGAATGCCGGCAGTTCACCATTCACCGCAGATACAAGTGAGAGTTCTATGGGGAGTCGATTCAAGCATTCTGTTTTCACCACCCTTGCCCTGCTGGCCGCCCTGATATCCCCTGCTGTTTCAGCAGACTGGGAAATGAACCTGCGCGAAGGGGCGACCGATATCAGCCGAACGGTTTTTGGTTTGCATATGTATGTTTTGTGGATATGCGTCGGGATTGGCATCGTCGTATTCGGGGTGATGGCCTATTCTGTAATCAATCACCGGAAATCAAAAGGTTATGTCGCTGCGAAATTTCACGAGAGCACCGCGGTAGAGCTGGTCTGGACGATTGTTCCGCTGATTATTCTGGTTTCCATGGCCATGCCCGCGGCAAAAGCCCTGATCAGGATGGAAGACACCAGCAATGCTGACGTCACC
>JALXFQ010000455.1 GCA_027067235.1 Gammaproteobacteria bacterium | reverse complement strand
TGGAAGCCATCGACCTGCTGGACTCCGGCCAGGCCCGTGTAGCGGAAAAAAAGGATGGCGACTGGATCGTCAACGAATGGCTGAAAAAAGCCGTACTGCTGTATTTCCGCATCGAGGACAATCGTTTTATCAAGGGCGGCTTTACCAACTATTTTGACAAGGTGCCGTCCAAATTCAACGAGTACAACACCCATGACTTTCTCGATGGCGGCTTTCGCGTGGTACCGCCGGCGGCGGTACGCAAGGGCGCCTATATCGCCCCCAGCGTGGTGCTCATGCCCAGCTACGTGAATATCGGCGGCTATGTGGACGAAGGCACCATGGTGGACACCTGGGCCACGGTAGGCTCCTGCGCCCAGATCGGCAAGAATGTGCACCTGTCCGGTGGCGTCGGTATCGGCGGCGTGCTGGAACCGGTACAGGCGGCCCCCACCATTATCGAGGACAACTGTTTCATCGGCGCGCGTTCGGAAATAGTGGAAGGCATGATCGTGGAGAAAGGCTCGGTCATATCCATGGGCGTGTTCCTCGGCCAGAGCACCAAGATACTGGACCGCGAAACCGGCGAAGTCAGCTACGGCCGGGTTCCGGCCGGGTCGGTGGTGGTATCCGGCTCCATGCCATCGAAAGACGGCAGTCACAGTCTGTATTGCGCGGTGATTGTGAAAAAAGTGGACGAAAAAACCCTGTCCAAAGTGGGCATCAACGAGCTGTTGCGCGCCATCTGATGATCGACCGGCAGGCGCAGACACTGGCGCTGGCAAAACAGCTGATCGGGCGCCCGTCAGTGACGCCCGAGGATGCCGGCTGCCAGCAACTGCTGGCCAGTCGTCTGAAAACCTCGGGCTTCGACCCGGTTCACCTGCCTTTTGGCGAAGTCAGCAATCTGTGGGCCAGACGCGGCGACAGCGCCCCGCTGCTGGTGTTCGCCGGGCATACCGACGTGGTGCCGACCGGGCCGGAACCCGACTGGACCAGCCCGCCATTCGAACCCAGCGAGCGTGACGGCAAACTGTATGGGCGCGGCGCGGCGGACATGAAGTCTTCCATCGCTGCCTTCGTGGTGGCGGTGGAATCCTTTGTGCAGAAACACCCCGAGCCGCGCGGTTCCATCGGCCTGCTCATTACCTCCGACGAAGAGGGGCCGGCGGTTAACGGTACGGTCAAGGTCATGGAACATCTGCACGCCAGCGGCGAACAACTCGATTTCTGCATCGTCGGCGAACCCTCTTCCGAGCAGCAGCTCGGCGACGTTATCAAGAATGGCCGGCGCGGCTCGCTTAACGGCACGCTCACCGTACATGGCATGCAGGGCCATATTGCCTACCCGCAACTGGCGCGGAATCCCGTGCACGAGGCTATACCCGCGCTGCAGGAACTGATCCGCGAAGTCTGGGATGACGGCAACGAATACTTCCCCGCCACCAGCTTTCAGATTTCCAACATACACGCCGGCACCGGCGCTGAAAACGTCATCCCCGGTCATCTGCGGGTGCATTTCAATTTTCGCTTCTCCAGCGAATTGAGCGATGAACAGATCAAACAGCGCGTACGCGCCCTGCTTGATCGCCATGCGTTGCAGTATGAAATTGCCTGGAACACATCAGGCCACCCGTTCATCACTCGCGCCGGAAAACTGACCGAGGCGGCTAAATCCGCGGTGCTATCCGTTACCGGCCTGGAACCCCGACTGTCCACCGGCGGCGGCACCTCCGATGGCCGCTTCATCGCCCCCTGGGGTGGCGAAGTAATCGAATTGGGCCCGGTAAACGCCAGCATTCATCAGGTGGACGAGCATGTCGCCATCGACGACCTGGGCAGACTCGCGCGCATCTATGAACACATGCTGGAACAGTTAGTTGCCTGAAGCCCGCCCGCGCCAGCCGGTTTTGATGTTTGCTGTCAGCGACGTCGGCTGCGTGCGCGAAAAAAACGAGGATTCGGTGCATATCGACCCCGAACGGGGTCTGGCCGTACTGGCAGACGGCATGGGTGGACACCGGGCAGGTGATGTCGCCAGCCGTCTGGCGGTGGAAACCATCATCAACCAGCTGCAGCAGGCCGCACACGGGCATGACCCGCAACAATTACTGCAGACCGCCCTGACCGAGGCCAACCGGGCCGTCTACCAGGCCTCGCGGGAAAATGCCGAGCAGTTCGGCATGGGCACCACCGCCGTCGCCGTCCTGGTGGAGCAAGACCGCGCGCATATCGCCCACGTCGGTGATTCACGCGCCTATCTGCTGCGTGACGCAAAACTGCTGCAGAAAACCGAAGACCACAGCTATCTGGCCCGCATCGAGCATCTCGGGCTGGAGGCACAAGATCTGATTCAAGACAGCGCCATGGCCAAGATGCTGGTGCGCGCCATCGGTATCGAAGCGGAAGTGAGCATCGACCGCTGCGAGATCGCGACCGAGCCCGGTGATTGCCTGCTGCTATGCTCGGATGGCCTGACCGACATGCTTTGTGACGATGAAATACTGGAGATACTGACGGCATCGGACATTTCCGACGCCACTGCCGCCAGTCTGGTCCACAGCGCGAATCGCAAGGGTGGCCCGGATAATATCAGCGTGATACTGATCTGCGTCTGACCGGCCTGGCTCAGTGTTTCTTTTCCAGCTTCATGACATTGCGGAACGCATCGAGGCCGCCGGCCTCGCCGCTTTTCGGAACCGACGCATAACGGGCAAGAACCTCCCGCGCCCGCGCCGCCACATCGGCGCTGTCCAGCACCGACATGTCCACCACCACATAGCTGGCGCCGTGGCGCAGGGCATCGATGTTCGGGTCGTCTTCATCGGCCGGCAGGCTGCTTCCCGTTGTTCGCGCATCCGCTGCAATAACCAGCATTTTCGGGTAGCGCTTCTTGATCGCCAGCACATGCTCGGGCGCGCAGACTATGCCATCGGCTTGCGCCCGGTTTGTGCTTTCGGCTATGCGGTCGATAAGGCGTTCCGGTTTCGGTGTCGCGTGGAGCAGGCCCATTTCGGCCTTGTCCAGAGCAGGCGCCAGTGCGTTGACCAGCACCCTGGTGCTGGAACCGCGCAATGACTTGACCGCCACCTGGGTAAGTTTTTCGCCGCTGAAGCCATCCACGGTCACCGCCCAGGGCCGGTATTTTTTCAGCCGCGTACAGATATCGCCGGCCACCGCCGGCGCATGGGAAATGTTGAGATCCACAATCACCGGGCCATAAATGCCCAGATAGCCGACAATGTCCGCGCAACTGTATTCAACCACGTGGTCGCTGACCTGGTACAGACAGCCCAGGGGTTGCAGACTGCGAGCTACATGCATGGCGTGATCCCATTTCTTTCCTTCCAGAGAAAAGATCACCGGGTTGACGACACCCTCTTCCAGCGGTCTCTCGATATAGCCCTGGGACATCAAGCTGCGGCGCATGTCGTCGATGGACATGCCCGGCCAGACCGGCATATCGACCTGGAACTTGTCGAAATTTCGACGCCACCC
>JALXFQ010000454.1 GCA_027067235.1 Gammaproteobacteria bacterium | reverse complement strand
AGTTGGTCTATAGTTATCAACGGTGCAGGGAGGATTCCTGCGTATAAAGTGCGAAACAAACAAGTAACCAACTGAATCTAATGGAATTCCTGTCGCGATTTTCCTCTGGGTCAACGCTGTACAGCATCCTGGCTGTAGCGCTGGTGCTTGCGTGGGGGCTTTTTGTGCTGAAACTGCTCAACAGGCATCAGCGCAGGGAAAGGCAAAAATCGAAAAAGCTGGCATCCAACCTGGCAGTCGAGCGCTATCGCTCCTATTCCATTATGAAATCCGTCAAGGACGCGGTCATTACACTGCAACAGGACGGCGCCATCAGCACCATCAACCCGGCAGCCGAGTTGCTCACCGGCTGGAGCGCCGACAAGGCCATCGGCATGCCCTACTCCATGGTGGTTCGGCTTGTGGACAAGAAATCCGGTCAGCCAATTCCCGATCCCACGCTTAAAACCCGCGAGCAGGGCAAGAAAATAGTGCTCGGCGGCGAGCACTATTTGCTGAAACGCAAGGGTCAGGATGTCCCTGTAGCCATCACCATACATCCGGTCAAGGACGAAAACCGCGACACCATCGGCGCCACCATCGTGCTGCACACTGAAAATGACGGCGCGGACATCCGGAAAACACTGACCAGCCGCGATGAACTGACCCAGCTCATGCGCCGCGCTGAATTTGACAAACACGTCAAAACAGCTCTCGACGAGGCGCGCAGCCAGGGTGCGGAGAGCGCTCTGGTTTGCTTTGATATCGATCATTTCGAACAGATCAACGCCGAATTCGGCCGCGCCGCAGGCGATGACATACTGAAACAAACGGCATCCCTGCTGAAAAAACAAATCCGCTCAAGCGATAATCTGGCCCGGCTGGGCGATGACGAATTCGGCCTGTTGCTGAATAGCTGTAAACTGGATCAGGCGGAACGCATTACCCGGGCCATTTCAAAAATCGTCAATACCACACCCTGTCGCTGGATGGATCGCATCATTCCCATATCCGTCTGCGCCGGTGTCACGCCGATCAACATCAACAATACCAACAGTGATCCGGTGGCGGCGGCCATATCATCCTGTTTCGTGGCGAAATCCGAAGGCGCAGGCCAGATCAACATCGGCAGTGCCGGCACGGTTGCGGACGAATCCGTCAAGGCCAGCGAGGCCGAATGGATAGACCGCATCACCCATGCGCTGCAAAACGACCGTTTCACATTGTTCAAGCAGACCATTCAGCCGCTGATGAAAGATGAGTCGCACCGGCATTACGAAATACTTATCCGTATGCTTGATGACGAGGGCAATATCGTGCCGCCGCTGGACTTTCTGTCTGTTGCGGAACAATACAATCTGATGCCGGCCATAGACCGCTGGGTGGTGGAGACGACGCTGAACGCGCAGCGCGCAGGTGAATTTGGCAAAGGGCCGAAAATGCACATGTGCTCCATCAACCTGTCCGGACAATCGCTCTCCGAGGCCGGCTTCAAGGAATTTCTGCTGGAACAGCTCAACCGTCATGGCGTAACGCCGGAAAAAATCTGTTTCGAAATTACCGAATCCGCTGTCGTCGAATGCCTGCAGACGGCGGAACACCTGATCCAGGAAATCAAGAAAATGGGCTGCCTGTTCTCGCTGGATGACTTCGGCACCGGCCTCAGTTCGTTCAGTTATCTGAAAAATCTGTCCGTGGACTTTCTCAAGATCGACGGCTCGTTCGTTAAAGACATCGCCACAGACCCCATCGACTGCGCCATGGTCGATTCCATCAACCACATCGGCCACGTAATGGGCCTGCAGACCATTGCCGAATACGCCGCGGACAAAAAGGTGATCCAGGTGCTGCGCACCCTGCGTATCGACTATGCGCAGGGATTCGGCATCGCCAGGCCGGAGCCGCTGGAATTCTGTCTGAAAAAGCGGGCGGCAGCCAAGGCCCATGTTGCCTGATTGAGCGCGGCCCGCTCAAGGGCCGGCATTTCCCAGCCACGGCTTGAACAAGTCGTCCTGATCCCAGCGGTAGGTCAGCGGGTCCACTTGGGCGTAAGGCGCCAGCATCCGGGCCAGCTTGCGCAATCCGTTTTCTGATACATCGACGCCCAGCTGATCGAACAGTTTCAGCAGATCCCGACCCCGCACGAACAGGCTGAAAATCATCAGATTGTCTGTTGCATCGCCTGTGTCCATGCTCAGACTGGCTGCCCTGCCCATCCGGTCCCAGCTTTCTGCAAATATCTCGCGAACTCGATCCCGGCCCAGGCTGCGCGGCTGCCCCAGCGCGTCAGTGATGGCGGCGCGGGCCGACAACAGTATATCGATGACTTCGTCCTGAATATCAGTATCTTCGACGCCCTGCGCCAGTCGATGCGCAACAAAACCGACAAACGCCTGCATTTTTTCCAGCACGGCCAGGGCATCCTGTTTTTCCGACCGGTTCAAAGCGGGGGAAAGCGTTTTCTGCCCGGCCTTCAGAGCATCGGGCCAGTCCATGGTGATACGGGTTTCGACGCCGTCTGCCCGTGGCCACAGCGGCCCCGCCCGCAGAGTCTTTATCGCCGTATTGAACTGCGCCAGTCTGTCCGGCGGCAGAAACCGCGAAGGCAGCGAGGCGATATGCTTGAGCCCGGGTGCAAGATCAATCGACCATGACCCAAATACGGGGGAAAAAGCCTGCTTCGCATCCGACCACAGCCCCTCGACCAGCAGCGGCTGCTGCCCGGATTCATCAAGAAGTTCAGCGCTTTTCAATTTGAATTTGAGTAACAAATCGTCGGTCACATACGGCTTGGCGCCAAGTTCGATATGCCCGCGCCAGCCCACGCCGTTACAGACGCCTTTTTGCAGTACCCCAAGAGAGCTTTTGCCGTGGACCCTGAAACCGAGCAATGCGCCTTTCGCCATGAATCGGGGATTGTCCAGCACCAGATACCGGCACGGCCCGTCCCGGCGCAGGAACAAGCGCTGGTCCCTGGCGACAAAATAGCGTTTTTCCAGTGCATGATCCAGGTATGCATAGGGTATATGTACCGGTAGCCGTAAAGACGAAGCTACGGCTGACGCCGTTGTTTGAGCCGCAATAAAACAGACTATCCCGAAACGGGTGATCCCTGACAATCTTCTCATGTGCTGAAAAACCTGTTTGAACCGGTACGCCCTATGCTACCAACGACAGTCGGCCCGGCGTAGCAGAATTGGCGTCGTCATGATTGCCACAGTCAGACCGTTGCTGTAAAAAGTACGCTCCACCCCGATGTGGCGGCATTGGCCAGCAAGCGGACGCACGGCGATCCCCAGACAATAAAAAGGCGGATGTCGATAATCGAATCAGACCAAGGAGAAAAGAATGAACAAAATTGTCATTATCGGCGCAAGTACCGGCGGCCTGCCGGCGGCTTATGACATCAAGGCCGATCTGGAAAAAGCCGGCATCGAGCATGAAGTGACCGTGGTTTCCATCCACCCCGAATTTCATTTCGTGCCGTCCAATCCCTGGGTCAG
>JALXFQ010000453.1 GCA_027067235.1 Gammaproteobacteria bacterium | reverse complement strand
GGGCTCGGCGATACCACACCATTCGAATAGAGCTATCAGGCAACCATGGATTTCGCTTTACTGGTCCAAAAAATCACTATCTGGGCCATCCCCGTCATATTCGCCATTACTATCCACGAAGTCGCCCACGGCTGGGTTGCCAAACAACTGGGTGATTCCACTGCGGATAAAATGGGGCGACTGACTCTGAACCCGATCAGGCATATTGATCCCATCGGCACCATTCTGGTGCCGGGTTTGCTGCTGGCAATGGGCGGCTTTATTTTTGGCTGGGCCAAACCTGTGCCGGTGGCGTTCAACAAACTCAACCACCCGAAGCGCGACATGGCGATTGTCGCTGCGGCAAATCTCATTATGGCGATCCTGTGGGCGCTGATCATGAAAATCGCTACCGGGCTGGCCGCCGACTACAGCTTTTTCATGCCGCTGGCGCTGATGGGCCGGGCCGGTATTGTCATCAATGTCATCCTGATGGTACTGAACCTGCTGCCCATACCCCCGCTGGACGGCGGCCGCGTTGCCGTGGGTCTGTTGCCACACAGCGTCGGCAATGCCCTGTCGAAAGTGGAGCCATACGGTATATTCATTCTTCTGGCGCTGATCTATACCGGTTACCTGGGCAAGATCATGGGTCCGCCGGTGGGCGCGCTCATGGATACCATCGGCCACCTGTTTACCTGACATTACGGAGTCAATCTTGATAGAAATCGCAGGACAGTCACAACGCGTCGTTTCCGGCATGCGCCCCACGGGCAAGCTGCATCTGGGCCATTACCACGGCGTATTGAAGAACTGGGTACGCTTGCAGCACGAATACGACTGCTTTTTCTTTGTCGCCGACTGGCATGCGCTGACCACTCATTACGCCGACCCCGGGGACATGGAAAAACATGTCTGGGACATGGTGGTGGACTGGCTGGCCGCGGGCGTTGACCCGGGCGCGGCCAATCTGTTTGTTCAGAGCCGCGTACCACAACATGCCGAGTTGCATTTGCTGCTGTCCATGTTTACACCACTGGGCTGGCTGGAGCGCGTGCCGTCATTCAAGGACCAGCAGGAAAAACTCAAGGACCTCGATCTCAACACCTACGGTTTTTTTGGCTATCCTCTGCTGCAGAGCGCCGATATTCTGCTGTATCATGCCGGACAGGTACCGGTGGGCGAGGACCAGGTGCCCCATGTGGAGCTGACACGGGAAGTGGCGCGGCGTTTCAATTATCTTTACGGGCGCGGCGAAGGTTTCGAGGAACAGGCCGAGTCCGCCATTCGCATGATGGGCAAGAAGTCCGGCAGGATGTACCGCGATCTGCGCAGGGCGTTTCAGGAGCAGGGTGATACCGATGCGCTGGAAAAAGCCCAGGCGCTGTTGCGCGACCAGCAGAACCTTACCGTGGGCGACAAGGAACGTCTGCTGGGCTATCTGGAAGGCGGCGGCCGCGTGATCCTGCAGGAACCCGAGCCATTACTCACCGAAACACCGAAATTCCCCGGGCTGGACGGTCAGAAAATGTCCAAATCCTACGGCAACACCATCGCCCTGCGTGACGACCCGGAGCGGGTGGAAAAGGCCCTGCGCTCCATGCCCACGGATCCGGCGCGGCAACGTCGCACCGACCCCGGCGATCCGGAAAAATGTCCGGTGTGGCAATTGCATCAGGTGTACACCGATGCATCCGTGCATGAATGGGTAAAACAGGGCTGCACCACCGCCGGCATAGGCTGCGTTGACTGCAAACAGCCGGTGATCGACGCCATTCTCAGGGAACAGGCCGAGATCGCCGAGCGCGCCAGGCAGTATGAAGAAGACCCCGCCACCCTGCGCAACGTGATCGAGGAAGGCAACGAACGCGCCCGCGACATGGCGGAAAAAACCATGCAGGAAGTCAGGCGCTGCATGGGCGTGGATTATACGCGGCTGGTATGACAGACATTTCCCCACATCCGGTGCAGGAAGAACTGCCTTTCGCCATCGTCGACGGCAAGGCCGTTACCGAAGTGCCGCAGGATCTGTATATTCCACCGGACGCCATGGAAGTGTTCCTGGATCGTTTCGAAGGCCCGCTGGACCTGTTGCTGTACCTGATTCGCAAGCAGAACATGGACATACTGGATATCCAGGTGGCCGAAATCACCGAGCAATATGTGTCCTACATCGAAATGATGTCGCTGGCCAAGCTGGATCTGGCGGCGGAATACCTGGTCATGGCCGCCATACTGGCGGAAATCAAATCGCGCATGATGCTGCCGCGCCCGGTGGACGAAGACGGGGAAGAAGACGACCCGCGAGCGCAACTGATCCGTCGTCTGCAGGAATACGAGCGCTATCGCAGCGCGGCGGAAGATCTGGACAGATTGCCGCGCATTGGTCGCGAAATTTTCCCCGCTGTGGTAGACGCCGATATCGAGAAAACCGAGCAGGCGGAGCCGGATGTGAGCCTGTTTGAATTGCTCGATGCCTTTCGCAACGTATTGACCCGCATGGATCAGACCCGGCGCCACCAGGTGGCGGAGGCCGGGCTGAGCATGCGCGAACGCATGACCCAGGTGCTGGAACGCATTTCCCCGGATCATTACACCGCGCTGGAATCCCTGTTCGACGCCAATGAGGGCAGGGAAGGCGTGGTAGTGACTTTCATTGCCCTGCTGGAGCTGCTGAAAGAACGCACTATCGTACTGATCCAGAACGAACCCTATGCGCCCATCCATGTGAAGGCGGCAGCATGAGCAAGCAGAAACAGCCGGAAGCGCTGAAAAACATACTGGAGGCCGCCCTGCTGGTATCGGACAGGCCGTTGACCATCGACCGTTTCATCAGCCTGTTTCCGCAAGAGGCCCACCCCCATCGCGATGAGGTGAAAAAGGCCCTGGGCGAACTGCAGAATGATTATGCCGGACGTGGTATCGTGCTGCGCAGGATTTCGCGTGGCTACCGTTTCCAGAGCGAGGCGAAATATTCGCCCTGGCTGCAGAAACTGTGGGAAGAGCGGCCGCGCAAATATTCACGCGCCCTGCTGGAAACCCTGGCCATCATAGCCTACCGGCAACCGGTTACGCGCGCCGATATCGAAGAAATACGCGGCGTGGCGGTCAGCTCTGAAATCGTCAAGACCCTGTTGAACCGCGAGTGGGTCAGGGTCGTCGGTCATCGCGATGTGCCGGGCAAACCGGCGCTACTGGGAACGACCAACGGTTTTCTGGAACATTTCAACCTGGGCAGTCTCAACGATTTGCCGCCGCTGTCGGAGATCCGCGATGTGGAAACCATCGCCATGGAACTAAACTACACGCTGGACCAAGAGAACACTGATGAGCAGGCCAAACAAAACGGAGAAACGCAGCCCGGGAAAAAACGTCTGGAAATCGTTGCCGAAAAAACGCAAGAGCAACAGGCATCCAGCCAGGAAGGCAGTACACAAGCGGACGACATCAGCGGCTCATCCGGGCAAAGCGAAACAGCCGGCAGCGAAGGCTGAACCCGGAAAAACGGTCAAACTGCAAAAGCTGTTAGCCGAGTCCGGCATGGGCTCGCGCCGCGCCATGGAGAAACTCATTACAGCAGGCAAGGTCAGCGTGGACGGAAAAACCGCCGTGCTGGGGGACCGCGTCAGCTATGATCAAAAGGTTCTGGTCAACGGGCGCATCATCCTGCAGCCACAAGCCGACGCCCCGACCCGGGTGCTGGCCTACCACAAAGCGGAAGGCAAACTGGTCAGCCGCAATGATCCCGAAGGGCGTCCCAGCGTATTTGATGACATCCCGCACGGGCGCTGGATCGCCATCGGCCGGCTGGATCTGAATACTTCCGGCCTGCTGCTGTTCACCAATAATGGCGAACTGGCCAACGCCCTGATGCACCCTTCGTCCGGTGTTGAACGCGAATATGCCGTGCGGGTGCTGGGCGATATCTCGCCGCAAGACCTGGAACAGCTGCAGCAAGGCGTCAAACTGGAAGACGGCGAGGCGAAGTTCGACGCCATTCACGATGCCGGCGGCACTGGCGCCAATCACTGGTACCACGTGGTCATCAAAGAGGGCAGGAATCGCGAAGTCAGGCGCTTGTGGAGCCGCGCAGGCGCCACCGTCAGCCGGCTGGTCCGCATCCGCTATGGCAATATCCCGCTGCTGCGCTCGCTGCGACCGGGAAAATGGCAGGAACTGGACCCCGGCGCAGTAACATCCCTGGCGGAACTGGCTGGCGTTACGGTTTCGCTGCCGGACCCCGCCCGCCGCAGGTCCCGCAAGCCGCTGTACGGTGCCAATCGCAAACAACGCTGATGTTGCTGCGGCGTTGCTGATGGCGTGCAGGCGCGGCTCGCACTTTGTCAACACATGGTGGATAATCGGGCCATCGGGCGGGCACGGCTGTTTGTCCGGCAGCCCCGCCTCGGAAGGAAAACCGGCAATGCTTTTTCCTGTCCCTTGACGAGGCCACTGCAGGTTGGTTATTCTTATAAAACAATTAGATAATGGAATTATCTTATGGATAACATTAATAAAGAGGGCAAAACAGCCATGGGTGAGAACGCCAAAGGCCGGGGCAGGATTCAGCGCGGCCCGGATCGCCGCACCAACACAATACGTGTGGTCAATGAACTGATTGAGCGGCGCAAACGGGTGCTGACACAATATTGGGAACTGGCGGGGCTGGAGCCTTTCGGCAACGATGCGCCAGTCGCCGAAAAACTGAAATCGTTCTGTCAGTCGCTGATCGACTATATTGCCCTGGGCCATTTTGAGCTTTATAACCGCATCGAAAATGGCGAAGAACGCCGCCAGCAGGCCATCATAACCGCCAAAACCACTTTCCCGGATATTCTCGATACCACGCACAAAGCGCTGGCCTTCAACGACATTTACGATACCGACGAAAAAATCCGGCGACATGAGGATCTGGAGGCCCGGCTGTCGATGCTGGGCGAAGCTCTGGCAACCCGTATCGAGCAGGAAAACAAGCTGCTGATCAGCATGATGCAGTGCCGGCGTGGAACCAATCCGCTGCCGCGAAAACTGGCCGAAAGTAACGGTTTACGTGTCTGATCGGCGCGCCACCCGCCATGCAAACAGCAGCGGGCCGAATCCGGCCTGATGCAGATCATAACGGCGGGTATGCTCTGCCAGCACGGCAAGCGGACGCACCAGACTGCTGCCAAATGCCGAAACGGATCCGGCATTCACCGTATTCCCGCGCAAACGGGCGCTGCGCAGCTGATACCAGCGTTGACCGGCTTCGAAAACGGCGTCATCCGGCTTAAGCCTGCCGAGTTGCTGAACAGCAGTGAAAAGACCGCCGCCGGCTCGACCTGCCAGCAACGCCGTTGCCAGCGACTGTAATACGCCCTGCGGCAAGGACTGCGTAACCGGGTGAGTCGCCAGGCCGCTGCCGGCGGCTTCCAGTTCCTGCCGCCACCAGTCCAGTCTGGCGGCGCGCAGATCGGCGTCGCTGCTGCGGCAGAGTATGTCTTCCAGCTGCAGATAAAACACATAGACAGAACGCAATGCCGCCTGCATGCGCGCAGGAGAAAACAGCAGACTGTAGCGCCATGCGCTGTCCGCCTGCTTCAGGCGCTCATCCAGAAATGCCCTATGGCTTTGGCCGGGCATGAACCATGTAGTTGATATCGACGTTGTCGCTGAGCCGGAAAGAGCGCTGCAGGGGCTGGTATTCGATGCCCGCCATGTCCTCCAGTCCCAGACCCGCATTGCGCAGCCAGTGCCCCAGTTCGGACGGTCGAATGAATCGCGCATACTCATGCGTGCCGGCAGGCACCATGCGCAGCACGTATTCGGCGGCGACCACGCCCAGCAGCCAGGATTTCGGATTGCGATTCAATGTGGAAAAGAACGCATGTCCCTGCCCACTGACCAGCCTGGCGCAGGCGTCGATCACCGATTCCGGATCGGGCACGTGTTCAAGCATTTCCATGCAGGTCACAACATCGAATTCACCCGCGCGCCCGGCGGCCATGTCTTCCACCGATATGAGCTGATAATCCACCTCCAGACCGGCGTCCCGGGCATGGGCGCGCGCCGCCTCTATCTGGCCCTGTCCCAGATCAATGCCGGTAACGGTGGCGCCTTTCAGCGCCAGCGATTCGGCCAGTATGCCGCCGCCGCAACCCACATCCAGCACTTTCAGTCCTTTCAGCGGCCCGCTGCGAGCAACGATCCAGTCACGGCGCAACGGATTGATCTGATGCAGGGTCCGGTACGGCCCCTGCTGATCCCACCAGCGTCCGCCGGCGTCGAATTTGTGCAGTTCCTGCCGATCGACGTTTTGCGCCTGTTGTGTGTTCATGTGCGATTCCCCGCAAGATTTTCAGCTATTCTAGCGCGCCAGGCCTGCGCCGTGCCAATGACTTTGTCTGCATCCAGCGTTGTCAGCTCGCCACCACGTAACAGCTGCCGGCCAGCCACCCAGACATGCTGCACCTGCCGGGCCGACGCCGAGTACACCAGCTGCGAAACCGGATCGTAGACCGGCTGGGTATTCAGGGCGCGCAAATCCAGCGCCGCCATGTCCGCCCATTTGCCAACGGTCAACGAGCCGATTTCGTCACCCATCCCCAGCGCCCGGGCGCCGCATAGCGTGGCCATGCGCAGGGCCTGGTGCGCAGGCAGGGTGGTGGGGTTGCCACTCACGCCCTTGGCCAGAAAAGCCGCGCTGCGCATTTCGCCCAGCAGGTCCAGGTCGTTGTTGCTGGCGGCGCCATCGGTGCCCAGCGCCACGTTAACGCCCTGGTCCAGCAGGCCTGCGACCGGGCAGAAGCCGCTGGCCAGCTTCATATTCGACTGTGGGCAATGCACAACGTGGACCTGTTTCTGCGCCAGCAGGGCCTGTTCGGCAGCATCAAGATGGCAGCCATGCACCGCCAGCAGATGTTGGTTGATCAGACCCAGCCGCTCGAGCCGGGCCAGAGGTCGCATGCCGTATTGCTCGACAGAAGAGCGTATTTCGTCGGCGCTTTCGTGAACATGGATATGCACGGGCAGATTGTGCTCGGTGCCAAGGCGGGCAATTTCAGCCAGCGGCTCATCGGAAACCGAATAGGGCGCGTGGGGCGCGAAGGCGCAGGATACCAGGCTGGTATCGCGCAGAGATGCATGCAGTTCCAGTCCCTTGCCCAGATAGTCGCGCCAGTCGCTGGCCCAGGCCGAGGGAAAGTCGATCACGATAAGGCCGACCACGGCGCGCATGCCGCTGTTGAGGCAAACCCGGGCGGTGACATCGGGAAAAAAATACATGTCGTTGAAACAGGTGGTGCCGCCGCAGAGCATTTCGGCAATGGCGAGCTGCGTACCGTCGCGCACGAAATCCGCTGACACGAAGGCGCTTTCCACCGGCCAGATATGCCGATTCAGCCAGTCCATCAGGGGCAGATCGTCAGCCAGCCCCCGTAGCAGGCTCATGGCGGCATGGGTATGGGCATTGACCAGGCCGGGAAACAGCACATGGCCAGGCAAGTCCACGGTTTCTGCAGCGTCATAACCGGCATCGGCCGCATAACGGGGCAATAAAGCCGATATTCTGCCCTCGTGCACCAAAATGGCGTGCTGTTGCAGTACCACTCCCAGCGGTTCCACCGGTACAATCCAGTCCGCATCAATTCTCAAATCAACAGTCTTTTTCATGGGCGCAAGAGTAATGGCAAGCAACAATGGCAACAAGGGCGGTTTGACGCTGGACGACGCTTTTTCCGCCATCGCGTGGCGCGACGACAAACTGGTGCTGCTGGATCAGCGGCTGCTGCCCGGCAGGGAAAGCTATCTGGAACTGACCACGGTATCCGATACCGCGCGCGCCATCGCCGACATGGTGGTGCGTGGAGCGCCGGCCATCGGCATCAGCGCCGCCTATGGCGCTGTTCTCAGCCTGCAACAACGGCTTCAGGCGGGCAAGGACTGGCAACAGGGTTTCGCCCGGGACATGGCCATGCTGGAACAAAGCCGCCCCACCGCCATCAATCTGCGCTGGGCGATCCAGCGCATGATGGCGCTGGTGCAGCGATCGCTGGCGCAGGGCCTGAACGGCAGCGCCCTGGTGCAGGCCGCCGTGGCGGAAGCCCGGAGCATGCATGAGGACGATATAGCCGCCAACCGCAAAATGGCGGAACTGGGCGCGGCGCTGATCGATCCCTGCTCCGGCGTGCTCACCCACTGCAACACCGGCGGCCTGGCCACCGGCGGCATAGGCACAGCCCTTGGCGTGATACGCATGGCCCATGCCCTGGGGCGTTTGTCCCGCATATTCGCCAGCGAAACCCGGCCCTGGCTGCAGGGCGCGCGGCTCACTGCCTGGGAACTGCAAAAGGCGCATATCGATGCGCAACTCATCGTCGAGGGCGCCAGCGCCGCCCTGATGCGCGATGGCGCCATAGACTGGGTTATTGTCGGCGCTGACCGCATTGCCGCCAATGGCGATGTGGCGAACAAGATCGGCACATACGCTCACGCCGTGTCAGCGCACCACCACAAGGTCAGATTCATGGTAGTGGCGCCGCTCAGCACCATCGACTGGAAAACAGCCAGTGGCGCTGACATCCCCATTGAACAGCGCGCCTCCAGCGAAATCACCCGCTATCAGGACAAAGCCGTTGCGCCGCAGGGTTTCCGCGCCTGGAATCCGGCTTTTGATGTCACTCCCGCAGCGCTGATTTCGGCCATTGTCACCGAGGCCGGCGTGGTAAAACATCCCGATGCGAAACGAATGCGGGATGTGCTGCAGAAATCGCCCCAATAACGGCCTGTTTTCACGCTCGAAACGGGCGACTTGGCGGTTTGATTCATGGTAGAATCCGGCGCTTTATGCATAGCGAAAAACACGCGTTTTATGGTGACAGGAAACTCTTTGCTGAAAGGCGCCCCGGCGCCGCTCTGAACCCGGCTTTGAACGGCCTCGCCTGCGTATACCCCTAGGCCAAGAATCCCACATGGAAACATTCTCAAAAGAGATCATACCGACCAACCTCGAACAGGAAATGAAGCAGTCCTATCTCGATTACGCCATGAGCGTTATCGTCGGTCGGGCGCTGCCCGATGTTCGTGACGGCTTGAAACCGGTACACCGGCGCTGTCTGTATGCCATGTACGAGCAGCACAACGACTGGAACAAGCCCTACAAGAAGTCGGCGCGCATTGTCGGTGATGTCATGGGTAAGTACCACCCGCACGGTGATTCGGCCATTTACGACACCATCGTGCGCATGGCGCAGGATTTCTCGCTGCGCTATCCGCTGGTGGACGGCCAGGGTAACTTTGGCTCCATCGACGGCGACTCGCCGGCAGCCATGCGTTATACCGAAATCCGCCTGTCGCGCATTGCCCACGAACTGCTGGCCGACATCGAGAAAGAGACGGTTGATTTCGGTCCGAACTACGACGAAACCGAGATGCAGCCGCTGGTGCTGCCGTCCAAAGTGCCCAACCTGCTGGTCAACGGTTCTTCCGGCATCGCCGTGGGCATGGCCACCAACATCCCGCCGCACAACCTGACAGAAGTGATCAATGCCTGTCTCGCCTATATCGAAAACGAGGACATCAGCGTCGATGAGCTGATGCAACACATCCCGGGCCCGGATTTCCCCACCGCCGGCATCATCAACGGCGCCCGCGGCATTCGTGACGCCTACCATAGCGGCCGCGGCAAAATCTACGTGCGCGCCCGCGTCGCTATCAAAGAAGATGAAAAACGCGGTAAATCCGCCATCATCATCAACGAGCTGCCCTATCAGGTGAACAAGGCCCGCCTGCAGGAAAAAATCGCCCAGCTGGTACGCGACAAGAAAATCGAGGGCATTACCGAAATTCGTGACGAATCCGACAAGGATGGCATGCGCGTGGTCATCGAACTGCGCCGCAGCGAAGTCCCGGAAGTAGTGCTGAACAATCTGTTCAAACAGACCCAGATGCAGGTGGTGTTCGGCATTAATATCGTGGCGCTGTCCAATAATCAGCCGCGATTGTTCAATCTCAAGGAACTGGTCGGCGAATTCGTCCGCCATCGCCGTGATGTGGTCACCCGCCGCACGATCTTCGAACTGCGCAAGGCGCGGGAAAAGGCCCATCGCCTGGAAGGTCTGGCCATTGCCCTGACCAACATCGACCCGGTGATCAAGCTGATCCGCGAAGCGCCGGACCCGGCCACCGCCAAACAGGGTTTGATGCAGACAGCCTGGCAACCCGGCATAGTCGCTGACATGCTGCAACGGGCCGGCTCGGAC
>JALXFQ010000452.1 GCA_027067235.1 Gammaproteobacteria bacterium | reverse complement strand
TGTTGCCGCTGTACAAGCGCGGCTCCAAACTGTTTGTAGCCATCGCTGATCTGGACGCCATTACCGCCTGCAACGAACTGCGTTTTTCCACCGGATTCAGCTTTGTGCCCATACTGGCCAGCAAGGGACTGCTGAAGAAAATCATCAACCGCATGCTGTCCGCCTCGTCCACCGATTTCGCCAAGTTGGTGGAACAGTCAGGCGGCACCGATGACGAAGATCATATTGACGAAAACATCGTTCGTTTCGTCGATTCCATACTCAGCGACGCCATGCACCGCGGCGCCTCGGACATCCATATCGAACCTTTTGAAGAGCACATCCGCATACGCTATCGCATCGACGGCGTGCTGGAAGTTCTGTCCACTCCGCCACTCAGCATCGCCAGACGGCTGAGCGCGCGCGTCAAGATACTGTCCGGCATGGACATAGCCGAACGCCGGGTACCCCAGGACGGCCGTATCCACCTGGAAGAAGATGACCGCACCATTGATATCCGGGTCAGCACTCTGCCCACGATCCACGGCGAAAAGATCGTCATGCGGATACTGGATCCCATTTCCACCAGTTTCGGCATCGACCAACTGGGCTTTGAGCCGGTGCAAAGCAAACATTTCCGGGAAGCTCTGGCGAAACCCGATGGCATGATTCTGGTAACCGGCCCCACGGGTTCGGGCAAAACAGTGACCCTGTACACTGCTCTGGGCCTGCTGAATACGCCTGAACGAAACATCTCCACGGTTGAGGATCCGGTGGAATTCAACGTCGATGGCATCAACCAGGTCAATATCAACACCAAGGCCAAACTGACTTTCGCCAAAGCGCTCAAGGCCTTTCTGCGACAGGATCCGGACGTCATCATGCTGGGTGAGATTCGCGATCTCGAATCCGCCGACATCGCCGTAAAAGCGGCCCAGACCGGGCACCTGGTGTTGTCCACCCTGCATACCAACGATGCGCCCACCACGCTGACGCGTCTGCTGAACATGGGGGTGCCGGCTTTCAATATTTCTTCCGCGGTCAATCTGATTATCGCCCAGCGTCTGGCCAGGCGCCTGTGCGATCACTGCAAGGAAGAAACCAGCTATCCGGAAGAACAACTGCTGTCGTTCGGGCTGAACAAGAACGTGATCCAGTCCACGACTTTTTACAAGCCTGTTGGCTGCAATCAGTGCAACCGTGGCTTCAAGGGCCGCACCGGCATCTATGAAGTCATGCCGCTGTCCGAAGAAACCGGTCGTATCATCATGGAGGGCGGCAATGCCATGGATATTGCCGAACAGGCGCAAAAAGAAGGTATCTACAATCTACGCCAGGCCGGAATCCTCAAGGTTCTGGCAGGCATCACCAGCCTCGAAGAGGCTGAACGAGTAACAGGAATATAATCATGGCTACTGCAACCAAGAAAATGCAAACCTTTACCTGGGTCGGGCGCGATGCCAAAGGCCGTACCGTACGTGGAGAACAGGAAGCGCCGAACCCGGCCTATGTCAAGGCAATCCTTCGACGCCAGGGCGTACAACCGGAAAAGGTGCGTAAACAGCCCAAACCTCTTTTCGAATTCAAGTCGAAAATAAAGTCCAAGGATATTTCCATTTTTTCGCGCCAGCTCTCCACCATGATCTCGGCGGGCATTCCGGTGGCATCCGCCATCAACTCCATGTCGCGTGCGCACAACAACCCCGCCATGCGCGAAATGCTGACCCAGATCCGTCAGGACGTGGAAGCAGGCAACAACCTGAGTGACGCCATGGCCAAACACCCTGACCACTTCGACGAACTGTTTGTCAGCCTGGTGGGGGCCGGCGAGCGCTCGGGAACCCTGGATACGCTGCTGGACAAGATAGCGGTTTACAAGGAAAAGCTGGAAGCCATCAAGAGCAAGGTGCGCTCGGCCATGTTCTACCCGGCGGCCGTTATCGTGGTGTCCTTTATTGTCACAGCCATATTGATGATTTTCGTCATCCCGGCGTTCGAGGATCTGTTCCAGGGATTTGGCGCTGATCTGCCCGCCCTGACTAGAATAGTAGTCAATATGTCGGAATTCTTTCAGGCCTATTGGGCCATTATGTTTCTGGTGTTTTTTGGCGGCATTTTCCTGCTGGCGAAAGCTTACAAAAAATCCCCTAGGATCCGGCGCCGGATTGACGGTATTCTGCTGAAATTCCCTGTCATGGGTGAGCTGCTGCAAAAGGCGGCAGTGGCCCGATTCTGTCGTACTCTGGGCACCATGTTCGGCGCCGGCGTGCCCATCATCGATGCGCTGGACGCCGTGTCCGGCGCCACCGGCAACGCTGTGTACTCCGACGCCACCAAGGAAATACAGAAACAGGTCACTTCCGGTCAGCAACTGGTGGTCGCCATGGAAAGCACCAGGCTGTTCCCGAGCATGGTATTGCAAATGGTGGGAACCGGCGAAGAAACCGGTGAACTGGAAAACATGCTGGAGAAAGTAGCGGATTTTTACGAGGGCGAAGTCGATGATGCGGTGGAAGCGCTGAGCAGTCTCATCGAGCCGTTCATTATCGTTTTTCTGGGCGGCCTGATCGGCACCCTGGTTATTGCCATGTATCTGCCCATATTCAAGATGGCTGCAGCCATCTGATCCTTTACCCGGGTCGCTGGCACAACGCCATCTGTGCTACATTGCGCGCATGTCATATATAGAATTTTTCACCCACTCGCCGGGCTGGTTTGTCAGCTCGGTAGTCGTGATCGGGCTGCTGGTCGGCAGTTTTCTCAACGTGGTCATTTTCCGCCTGCCGCGCAGGCTGAACTATCACTGGACCCGGGAATGCCGGGAACTGCTGGGTCACCCGGCGGATGCAGGGGAAAACCCGCCGCCGGGACTTATCATCGAACCCTCTCATTGCCCGTCCTGCGGCCATCATATCCGGTTCTACGAAAATATACCGGTGATTAGTTTTGTTCTGCTGGGCGGCCAGTGCTCCGCCTGTGGCGCAGGCATCAGTTTGCGTTACCCGGCAGTTGAGATCTTCACCGCCATTCTGTCCGGCCTGGTCGCCTGGAAATTCGGCGTGACGCTGGCAACCGTTTACGGCCTGCTGTTCACCTGGATGCTGGTCGCCATCGCTTTTATAGATCTGGACACCCAGCTGATTCCGGATAATCTGAGCCTGCCCCTGCTCTGGGGCGGTTTGCTGGTCAATATCAGTTACACTTTCGCGCCGCTGCGTGATGCGGTCATCGGCGCAGCGGTGGGCTATCTTCTGCTGTGGCTGATTTTCCATGTGTTCAAACTGGTCACCGGCAAGGAAGGCATGGGTTACGGCGACTTCAAGCTGCTCGCCGCCCTGGGCGCCTGGATGGGATGGCAGGCCATCCCCATGATCATACTGCTGTCTTCCGTGGTTGGCGCCGTCATCGGCGTGTTCATGATGATTTTCCGGCGTTCCGATCGCGGTCAGGCCATTCCTTTCGGGCCGTTTCTGGCTGGCGCGGGCTGGCTAGCCTTTGTCTGGGGTGGTGAAAT
>JALXFQ010000451.1 GCA_027067235.1 Gammaproteobacteria bacterium | reverse complement strand
CGCTTCCCGGATCTGGTCTATATTCCGCGCGACATCAAGATCGACCTGGAAAAACAGAGCGTAAGCTGGCGCACTACGCTGGGCCTGAAGAAGAGCATCAAGCTGCAGCCCAACAAGATCTACATGCAGCCCAACGGCTACAAGGTGGAAATGCAGAAGCACCCGGGCGCGCCCAGCTGGCGTCTGATCGGCACCGACCCGGAAGGCACCTTCTGCCACAAGCCGAGCACGGTTTCCGGCGGCGGCAAGTCGGAAATATCCAAATCGCTGGATGATGCGGTGATTTACGGCTCCATCTTCGTCAATGATTTTGAAGAGGACATGCGCGCCGTCAAGGACATATTCAATCGCGACTACAGCGACCGCCTGAAGCCGGAGTTCGCCAATGTTGATCGCGACCCTGGCCGCAAACCCCTGAGCGAAGACCGCAGCCTGGGCTCGGTGATCAAACTGCTGACGCCGTCACCGGCCAACACCGACGAATACAACGCCTGGCTGGAAACCATTCCCGACCGCATTCTGGCGATGGTTTTTATCATCAAGCGCATGTACAACCCGGACTGGGGCGACAACTGGTGTGAACATTTCTCGGTGGACATGATCAATGGCCAGCAAGGTCATGTGCTGAAGGCTGATGGCAGGCCACTGGTGGCCTCCTATCTGCGCGTTGGCCTGGAAGACCATGCCGCCTGGCGCACTTACAAGGTGCGTCAGGATTTCATCGCCGCCGACAAGGTGCAGATGGAAGACGACATCACGGCCTCGGTGGTGGTTGATTCCGCGATCCTGCCAAACAGTTCGCCACGCTCGCACACGCCCAGCGTCAAGCTGGTGGACAATTGCGAATACCGCCTGTTTCAGCGCCCCGACGACGCCATCATTCCCGGGTTCGATACCCAGACCGAGAACGACATGGCGCAGCCGGGAAATTTCATCGCCAACTATGAACCGCTGAAAGGCGAGAAGCTGGCGGAAATCGTCGAAGACGTGGCGACGTTCCAGAACTACACCGAGCCCATGCGCAAGCTGCTGCGCGAAGCCTATGAAGAAGGCGATTGCTATGTGGTATCGTCGGCCTGGCCGCGCGTTATCGATGGCGAATTCAGCAAGAACCCGCGCTATCTGCAGTTGCGGCCCGATCTGCAATACCCGTTCCACCGCCATGTGGCGGAAATGGGCACACGACTGCATCGCCGCGTACCCATGGATGAGCCCCTGTGCAATCCGGTCAATGCGGTGCTGTCCGGGCGCAGAAACAACCCCGCCGGTGAAGGCATCCGCCCGCTGGCGGTGTTCAACCCGATTCATTACCAGGAACTGCCCGAGTTGTTCATGGACTTCATTTGCTCGCTGACCGGCAAATCGCCGTCCACCACCGGCGCGGGTTCCGAGGGCGCGCTCACCAAGGGCCCGTTCAATGCGCTGCGCACCACGGCTGATCTGAACAATGCGCTGGTATCGTTCATACTCACCGATTACGCCGGTTTTTCCAGCGCCGCGGGGTTTGTCGGGCCAAAGCGCCGCGTCGACCATGACATTTCACTGCTGGTACCGGAAATCTGGGCGCGCCTGAAAGAACACGAGCGCGATCCCCGGCACATGATCCAGCACGGTCATCTCGAAGCCCTGGAGGACTTTGAATACGAAGGCAGACGGGTGCTTGCCAGCCGCCTGGGCTATCGCATTACCGACCGTTTCGTGGCCGACTTCATGGGCAAGATTTTTGACAATCCGTCCGCCGTGTTTGACGAAGCCATGCTCAAGCCGGAAACCCAGGGCATCGAGGAATTCGTCGACGGTATCGACAATATAGTCGAAGCACAGCAACGCGTGGCGCAGCTCTATATCGACGACGGCAGTGTGGACGACGCCTGTCCGCCGCTGCAGGCGCTGATCTATATCATGGCCACCGGCGAATATCGGGGCATGGACGCGCACTCCGACGAATTCCGCGCCATGTTTACGCGCGAATCCATGCTCAAATCCGACTGGTACCGCGAACGTCTGGAAGTCAAGCAGCAGCGCGACCGCGAACTGTGGCAGCATCATGTCGCCTATCTCGAAGCCTTCCTGCAGAAAGACAGCCATTCCGATGTGGCCGCACTGCTACACATCGAGCAACGGCTGGAGGCCGCCAGAAGCAAGCTGGAAACCGTCTGCAGCGATACCTATCTGCAGTCTCTGGCGGGCACCATCGGCGCCGACCCCATGGCGCCCTATCGGCAAACCCGGGCGCGCGTCAACAAGGCGGCCTGAAGCCGCGGCGGATGCCATGCCACGGCAAAACTGTCCGCTTCCATGAAATTTCCGGGTTAGCGGTAATATACGGGGAAAAACGGGGTGAGAAATGAGCGAAAAATACCGCATTGACGTCAAAGTGACGACAAAATATAACGAACAGCAGTCTGACCCGGAACAAAGCCTGTTTGTTTTTGACTATACCGTGACACTGACCAATCGCGGCACGGTCGGCGCCAGACTTCTGAAAAGGCACTGGATCATAACCGACGCCAATGGCCAGGTGCAGGAAGTACGCGGGCAGGGCGTGCTCGGCAAGCAGCCCCATCTGGCGCCGGGACAAAGCCACCGCTACACCAGCGGCACGCATTTCCGCACCGAAGTGGGCAACATGATCGGCAGCTATTTGATGGAAGCGGATGACAGCGTACGGTTTGACGCCGAAATACCCCGTTTCACCTGTTATGTGCCCGGGCAGTTACACTGACACAGACTTGCGCCGCGGTCAGTCATGCTCGCTGGCGCAGCGAATACACAGGGATGTGTAGGGCAGAGCCTGCAGACGCTCCGGATTGATCGGCTCGCCGCAACGCACGCAGGCGCCATAACTGCCCGCCTCCATTCTCTCCAGCGCCTGGTTGATCTGCGCCAGTTCCGCCTCACCCTCGTTGATCAGGGCCTCCAGCACTTCTTCGTTCTCTCTTTCGGTTACCTGTTCCGACCAGTCGGCGCTGTGCAGGGAAGTAAAGTCGGCTTTTGCCTTCTCCACGCGACGGCTTATTTCCTGCTTCAGACTTTCCAGTTTCTTACGTTGTGACGTTTGCATGGCCGTCGCTCCTGGTGCGGGGTTCGATAATTGACGCTTTATAGTATAGCCGTAACCCTGCGATTTCTCTCACTTTCATTCATAAAAAGCGGAAATATACCTATCATTGATTTACATCAAGCCCGGCTATGGCCTAACATGTAGCATGGACGCTGGGATAGCTTCCCCATGAAACTGTGATCAATCGCACAGGCGGCGGGAGCAAAAGCTCTATAATAAAAATGGCCAGAGCAAACCTAGACCAAAGGAGACAAGCGAGTGATAACTTTTGACGAACTGAATACCCAGAACCACGAAATTACAGAGCTTAGCAATGTGCTGCACTATCTGCTGTCAGACCGGGGCATGTGCGATACCCAGGTAACCTGTGACCTGTTTTTCGATTTTGTGGACAAGGTAACCGAACACCTGGATGTGGAAGACAGCCAGAT
>JALXFQ010000450.1 GCA_027067235.1 Gammaproteobacteria bacterium | reverse complement strand
GTGTGGGTTTGCCGACGCCGGATTTCATCCGACTGACTGCAGGCACGGATATCGATGCCGTAATCGATCAACTGGGCCTGCCGCTGGTGATCAAGCCCAGCCGCGAAGGTTCCAGCATCGGTATCTCCGTGGTCAGAAACCGTGCCGACATGCAACAGGCCATGGAGCAGGCTTTTGCCTGCGACCGGGCAGTCATAGCGGAAAAATACATTGCCGGAGTGGAACTGACCGCCAGTATTCTGGGGCAGGAATCGCTGCCCCTGATCCGGCTGGAAACGCCGCGCGAATTCTATGACTACGAAGCCAAATATGTGCAGGACGATACCAGTTATGTTTGTCCCTGCGGCCTGTCGCAAGCCCTGGAAACGGATATACAGGCCATAGCCATGCACGCCTTCGAGGCGGTGGGCTGTTCCGGCTGGGGCCGGGTGGACGTGATGCTGGATGCGGGCAATCAGCCCTGGCTGCTGGAAGTGAATACGGCGCCCGGCATGACTGATCACAGTCTGGTGCCAATGGCGGCGCGGCAGGCGGGTTACGGCTTTGATGATCTGGTGATCAGAATACTGGAGACATCCAATGAGCAGAAATAAATCGGGACACAGTCAGAAAATGGTCTGGCTGGCGGTGGCGCCACTGGCCACTCTGGGCGTGCTGTTCAGCGCGGATAATTTTCTGCAGTCGCAGACCTATTCGGTGGAACAGCTGGTGTGGGAAGGGCCGTTCAGACATGTCAGCCGTGAACAGCTGGAAAAGGCGGTGCTGGACAAGGTCAGGGACAATTATTTCACCGTCAATCTGCGCGAGATCGAGGACTCGGTAAAGGCGATGCCGTGGGTGGAAGGGGTCAGCGTTGGCCGGGTCTGGCCGAAGACCATCAAGGTGTCTTTCCGCGAGCAGGAGCTGATGGCGCGCTGGGGTCGCAAACAGTGGGTCAACCGGCAAGGGGAGATCGTCAATCTGCCGAAAAACGAAGTGGACGCCAGCGGGCTGCCCCGGTTTAGCGGCCCGGCGGGCAGCGAGCGGGAAGTGCTGGAGAAATATCGCCAGTTCGGCGGGCAGCTGGCTGCTGTTTCCCTGTCCATCCGGGTCATGGAAATGACAGCGCGCCACATGTGGCGACTACAGGTGGTGAATACCGCCGCGGACGACAAGACCGGTATGACCCTGTTTATGGACGGCAGGCATGCGGAGGCGCAACTGGCGCGGTTTCTGCGCGTATACAGGGATCGACTGAAGAATCAGGCCGGGCGGATTGAGTACGTGGACCTGCGTTATCCGAATGGCTTTGCCCTGAAACAGCGGGAAACAGAAGCCGGGTCCGACACCGAACAGGGGAAAAAAGGGGTTTAGCAAACAGCTATGGGAAAAAAATCTGACAACAGATTACTGGTGGGGCTGGATATCGGCACGTCCAAGATCGCGGTGCTGGTGGGCGAATACAAGGTAGATGGCGAAATCGACATCATCGGCGTTGGCTCCTATCCCTCGCGCGGTCTGAAAAAAGGCATAGTGGCCAATATCGATTCCACCGTGCAGTCCATCCGCAAGGCGGTGGAAGATGTGGAGCTGATGTCCGGCTGTGAAATTATCGGCGTCAATGCCGGTATTGCCGGGGCGCATATCAGCGGCATCAATTCCCACGGCGTTGTCGCCGCCAGGGACAAGGAAATCCAGGTGGATGACGTGGAGCGGGTGATGGAAGCGGCGCGGGCCATGAATATACCGGCGGATCAGCAGATACTGCATGTGATACCGCAGGATTTCATCATCGACGGCCAGGAAGGCATTACCGAGCCGGTGGGCATGAGCGGTGTGCGGCTGGAGGCAAAAGTGCATATCGTCACCTGCGCCCTGTCGGCTAAGCAGAATCTGGAGAAATGCATCAGGCGCGCCGGCTTGGAAGCCGAACATATCGTGCTGGAGCAGTTTGCCTCCGCCGAGGCGGTGCTTACCGACGATGAAAAGGAACTGGGCGTATGTGTCATCGACATCGGCGCCGGCACCACCGATATCGCGGTGTTCGTGGACGGCGCCATACGCCATACCGCGGCAATACCCATCGCCGGTGATCAGGTGACCAGCGACATTGCCATTTCTCTGCGCACGCCCATGGCGGCGGCGGAAGATCTGAAAAGAAAACATGCCTGCGCCAATGTGGCGCTGGTGAGCGAAAACGAGACCATCGAAACGCCCGATGTGGCGGGGCGCAAATCCAACAGCCTGCAGCGAGCAAGGCTGGCGGAAGTGGTGGAGCCGAGGATGGTCGAGTTGTTTGAGCTGGCGGCGGCCGAATTGCGGCATTCCGGTTATCTGGAATTGCTGGGTTCGGGCATCGTGCTCACGGGGGGGACGGCAAAGATGCCGGGAACCCTGGAACTGGCGGAAGAGCTGTTTCATCTGCCGGTGCGGTTGGGACTGCCCATGGGCGTAGGCGGGATGAGCGAAGTGATTCGCAGCCCCCAGTACGCCACCGGGGTTGGTCTGGTTCTGGCTGGTCTGAAACCACCGGGTCAGTCGATGTACGACGCCGAAATAGCGTCGCGCCGGAGCTCGTTTTTCAGTCGTATGAAAAACTGGTTCGGCAACAATTTGTAAAACCAGGTATTTAAGTCAACTAAACATCAAAGCAGGGGAATGCAAAAATGTTTGAATTATTAAACGAAAACGGTCAACAAGCGGAAATCAAGGTTATCGGTGTCGGCGGAGGCGGCGGCAACGCCGTGGATTACATGATCCAGAACCGCATCGAAGGCGTTGATTTCATTACAGCCAATACCGACGCCCAGGCGCTGGACCGCTCTTCGGCGGACCATATACTGCAAATCGGTTCACGCACCACCAAGGGTCTGGGCGCTGGCGCCGACCCGGATATCGGCAAGGAGGCGGCGGAAGAGGATTCCGAGCGCATACTGCAGCTGATGGAAGGCGCCGACATGGTCTTCGTTACCGCCGGCATGGGTGGTGGCACCGGCACCGGCGCTGCGCCGATTGTTGCCGGCATCGCCAAGCAGCTGAACATACTCACCGTGGCGGTGGTTACCACGCCATTTCCGTTCGAAGGCGCTCACCGCATGTCGCTGGCGCAAAAAGGCATGGAGGATCTGCGTCAGCAAGTGGATTCGCTGATTGTCGTGCCCAACGCCAAACTGCTGGAAATGAACGAGGACATGACCCTGGTCGAGGCATTTGCCGAAGGCAACAAGGTACTGCATGGCGCTGTGCAGGGCATTGCTGAACTGATCACCCGCGCGGGTCTGATCAACGTTGACTTCGCGGACGTGAAGGCAATCATGTCGTCCGGCGGCATGTCCATGATGGGCACCGGCACCGACAATACCGAAAGCCGCGCCGAAGTCGCTGCCCACAAGGCGATTTGCAGCCCGCTGCTGGAAGACATCGAGATCAAGGGCGCGCAGGGCATCCTGGTCAATGTGACTGCCGGCATGGACATGAAAACCAGGGAATTCGAAGCAGTCGGTCAGGTGGTTCGCGAC